>JBFLXF010000138.1:0-6058 GCA_040757515.1 Actinomycetota bacterium | reverse complement strand
GCGTGCGGAGCCTGGAGAGCCCGCAGTCGGCGGTGCTCGCCCTCGGCGAGGAGTTCGCGGGCCTCTTCGCCGCGATGGAGGACGAGTACCTGGCCGCCCGCGCCGACGACGTGCGCGACGTGACCCGTCAGATCGCCGCCGAGCTCATGGGCGTCTCCGCCGCCGGGCTCGCCGGCCTGGAGAGGCCCTCCGTGGTGCTCGCGCGCAACCTCTCCCCCTCGGAGACCGCCCGCATGCCCAAAGAGAAGGTGCTCGCACTGGCGACCGCCGAGGGCTCGAAGACCTCGCACGTCTCGATCATGGCCCGCTCGATGGGCATCCCGGCCGTCGTGGGGCTCGGGAAGGCCCTCGAGGACGCCTTCGGGGCGGAGGTGGTCGCCGTGGACGGCAGCGAGGGCTACATCGTCGCCGACCCTGATCCGGACGAGGTCGCCCGCTTCGGGGCGAGGCGGCGGAAGGCCGACGCCGAGAGAGCGGCGCTCGAAGGATACAGGGAGATCGAGGCTCGCACGCACGGCGGCCGCCGGATAGAGGTTGCGGCGAACCTCGGTTCCCCGCAGGAGGCGGAGGATGCGCTCTCCTGGGGCGCGGAGGGCGTCGGGCTCTTCCGCACCGAGTTTCTGTTCATGGAGAGGCCGGAGCTGCCCTCCGAGGAGGAGCAGTACGAGGTCTATCGAGAGGTCGCGGAGGCGTTCGGCGAGAGACCCGTCATCGTGCGCACCATAGACGTCGGTGGCGACAAGGACCTGCCCGGCGTCGATCAACCCGAGGAGGAGAACCCGTTTTTGGGCTGGCGCGGCATCCGAATGAGCCTCGATGTGCCGGAGCTCTTCAAGACGCAGCTCCGGGCACTCTTGCGGGCGGCCGTGGCGGGGAACCTGAAGGTGATGTTCCCTTTGGTCTCCGACGTGGAGGAGCTGCGCGCCGCGAAGCGGCTCATGGACGAGTGCCGGGCCGAGCTCGACGGGGAGGGCGCCGGGTACGGGTCATTGGAGACCGGCATCATGGTCGAGACCCCGGCGGCGGCGCTGTGCGCCGAGGAGTTCGCGCGGGAGGCGGACTTCTTCTCCATCGGGACAAACGACCTCGTGCAGTACACGCTCGCCGTGGACCGGGGCAACGAGAAGCTCGAACACCTCTACCGGGCGGATCACCCGGCGGTGTTGAGGCTCATAGAGCTGACGTGCAACGCGGCGAAAGACGCCGGCATCCAGGTGGGCGTCTGCGGCGAGGCGGCTGCGGACCCGAGGCTCATACCCAGGCTCGTCGAACTCGGTGTCACGGAGCTCAGCATGAGCCCGCCGTCCATCCCGAGGGCGAAGAAGATCGTTACGGAGCTGCCGTAGTCGTCCGCGCAGCTCTAGGCCAGGAAGCTCTCGCCGGGGAGCCCATCCTTCTGGACGCCGAGCCAGGCGGCGGCGCTAGCCCCAATGTCCGAGAAGCTTCGGCGGACGCCCAAGTCACGCGGCGTACCACCCCCCACGACCAGGAGCGGGACGCGCTCGCGGGTGTGGTCGGTGCCCTTGTATGTGGGGTCGTTGCCGTGGTCGGCGGTGATGATGAGGAGGTCGTCCTCTCCCAGAGCGCCGAGCAGCTCGGGGACACGGGCGTCGAAGCGCTTCAGGTTTTCGGCCATTCCTTCGGGGTCGCGGCGATGGCCGTATTTGGCGTCGAAGTCTACGAGGTTGGCGAAGATCATGCCGCTCTCTACGCCTCCGAGGGCTTCCAGGACGGCGTCCACCTTGGCGGCGTCGTCGGGCGGGGCGGGGAGGTGGTCGGTTATGCCCTTGCCGTCAAAGATGTCCCGGATCTTGCCGACGGCGACTACCGGTAGACCCGCCCGCTTTATCCTGTCCAGATAGGTCTCGCCGAAGGGTTCGATGCCGTAGTCGTGACGGTTCTCGTTCTCACGCTCGTAGGCGCCGGGGGAGCCGTGGTAGGGGCGGGCGATGACCCGCTCGACCAGGATCTTTCCTTCGCCGATGAGCATCTTGTGGGCCTTCTTGCAGGCGTCGTAGAGCTCTTCGAGCGGGATGACGCCGGTGTGGGCGGCGACCTGGAATACAGAGTCTGCGGAGGTGTAGAGGATCCAGGCCCCGGTCCTCTCCTGCTCAGGGCCCAGCTCCTCTATGATCTCCGTCCCCGACGCCGGCCTGTTGCCGATGACCTTGCGCCCCGTCTCGTTCTCGAAGCGAGCGACGATCTCTTCCGGGAAACCGTCCGGGTAGGTCGGGAGCGGTTCTTCGAGCACGAGGCCCATCATCTCCCAGTGCCCGGCGAGGGTCGCTTTGGCGGCGGATTTTTCGACCATGAGGCCGTGTGAGGCTCCCGGTCTCCTTGCGGGCGGGACTCCCTGCATCTCTTCGATGTTGCCGAGGCCGAGGCGTCCCAGATTTGGCACCTGTAGCCCGCCGACGGCTCTGGCGGTGTTGGCCAGAGTGTTCGCGCCCTCGTCGCCGAAGGCGGCGGCGTCGGGTGCGTGGCCGGCGCCTACGCCGTCGAGGACGATTACGGTGGCGCGTCGTCCCATCCTATGAACCTCCTATGAGTATCCCGGCGATGGTGGCGCTCATCAGGTTAGCGAGAGTACCGGCGAGTACGGCCCGGATGCCGAACTCGGCGATCTGGGGCCGGCGTTCCGGGGCGATCCCGCCCAGGCCGCCGAGCAGTATCGCGAGCGACCCGAAGTTGGCGAAGCCGGTGAGCGCGAAGGTGATTATCGCCGCTGTCTTCTGCGAGAACTCCCCGGCCTGCGGGCCGAAGTTGGTGAAGGCGACGAACTCGTTGAGAACGAGCTTCTGGCCGAGGAAGCTGCCCGCCTGTATCGCCTCGCCCCATGGCACCCCGATGGCGAACATAACGGGGGCGAAGATCCAGCCCAGCACCAGCTCGAAGGTGAGCTCCGGGTAGCCGAAGAGCCCGCCGACGCTGCCCAGGATCAAGTTTATGAGCGCGATGAGCGAGATGAAGGCGACGAGCATCGCCCCGACGTTGAGGGCCAGGCGCAGGCCGTCGGAGGCTCCGGCGGCCGCCGCGTCTATGACGTTGCGGTGGTGAAGGGGATTTTCGTCGGCCGATTCCTCCTCTATTGCGTCTTCCTTCGCCGTCTGCGCCGCTTCGGCGGCCCCGCTCCCGGCGGTCTCTGGATGTCTCGTCTCGGGCATGATCATCTTCGCCATCAAAAGGCCCGCAGGTGCGGCCATGAAGCTCGCGGCTATGAGGTACTCCAGCCGTGCGCCCAGGAGCGCGTAGCCGACCAGTACCGACCCCGCCACGGTCGAGAGGCCACCGACCATGACGGCGAAGAACTCGGAGTCGGTCATGCGGGGGACGTAGGGACGGACCACCAGCGGCGCCTCGGTCTGCCCGACGAAGATGTTGGCGGTGGCGTTCATGGACTCGGCCCGGCTGGTGCCCAGGGCCTTCTGGAGCGCGCCGCCGATGATCCTGACGACCCACTGCAGGATGTTCCAGTGGTAGAGCACCGAGGTGAGGGAAGCGAAGAAGATGATGACCGGTAGCACCTGAAAGGCGAAGACAAGCCCCTCCTCCGGCAGCACGGGACCGAAGAGAAACTCGATCCCTTCCCTGGATGAGTTTATAACGGCCTGCACGCCTTCGGAGACCGCCTGCAGGGCGCGCCTGCCGGTCTCCCAGTACAGCACGATGACGCCGAAGGCGACCTGTATCGCAAGCGCCCCGCCGACGGTGCGCAGGCGTATCGCTCGCCTATTCGTTGAGAGCAGAAAGGCGATGCCCAGCAAGAGCGCCATCCCGCCGATGCCCCATAAGACCTGCATGCGCTCACCCCCTACCAGCGCCGGCTCTTGTTGGGGGATTCTCGCAGGAGACGGCATGCCGGACCACCCCGAATTGGGGTAGATTTACTGCCGAAACTCGCCGGGAGGAGAGGTTTGGAAGAGACGGTGGGCATACGTGAGGCGAAGGTCGGAGATGCGGAGGAGATCTACGCTCTCGTCTGCGAGCTGGCCGCGGCGGTGGGCGACAACCCGCCCGCCTTCGGGCCGGTCGAGGCGCGGCTGCGGGAGCTGCTGGAGGAGCCGCGCGCCGGAGTGCTCGTGGCGGAGACGGTAGAGGGGGTCGTGGGGGCGGTGAGCCTCTGGATCAAGCCGGACCTCGCTCATGGCGACACCGTGGTCGAGGTGCCGATGCTCGTCGTGTCTGAGGACGCGCGTCGACGGGGGGTCGGGAAGGCTCTTATGGAGGAGGTCCAGAGCGTCGCCTCGAAGGCGCGCGCTAGCGTTATCGAGCTGGTCGCCACCAGCGCCAACGTCGCCGCCCGCGAGTTCTACCGGTCTTTGGGCTTCGTCGAGACCGATCACGTCGCCCTGGAGTTCGTCGGCGACGTCCACGACCCTCCCGATCCCGACGAGCGGTAGGGGCACGTAGGGAGTCCGGCGCCGGTCTTCTATGCATCTGTGGGATCGCGTGGTGAGTAACTGACCAAGGCTTCTCTTTCCGTCCTCTGACGCGTATCGGGCCGGGCGAGGTCTTCTCGTGCCGGACGGAGACACCCACCCACTCGAGGCCGTTCTCCGGCTCGGAGGCGAACTGAGACTTCTTTGATGGGCCGTTCGATCTTCACCGTATGTTCCAGACGCATCTCGCCCTTCCTTCCCGCCCCGCTTCCCTGGTGGGGCTTTGCACTCAAAACAGCAGATAGTCCTACGTATCCTTATCCCAGACAGACTGTTTTCGAGCCCGTCCATCGGAGCAGCCGGAGGCCCGCCGCCGAAGAATCGAAGGATTGCATCCTCGGGGGTTGCATTGAGATACAGAGGCGCGCCGGGGCTCTCGCCGGGAGGTTAGAGCGAGCGAGCTATCCGCGCGGGGTTACCTGCCACAATGGTGTTCGGGGGGACGTCCTTCGTTACGACCGAACCCGCACCTACGATAGCGTTCTCGCCGACGGTAACGCCGGGGAGGACTATCGCGCCTCCGCCGAGCCACACGTTGTCCCCTATGGTGATCGGCTTGGCCGCTTCCCACTTCGCCCGTCTCAGTTCCGCGTCGGCTGGGTGCGTCGGCGTCAAAAGCTGGACGTTCGGCCCGATTTGGACGTCGTCGCCGATGACGATCCTTGCGACGTCGAGGGCCATCAACCCGAAGTTCACGAACGTCCGGGCGCCGATGTGTATCTGGTAACCGTAGTCGCAGTAGAGCGGCGGCCGGATCTCCGACCCTTCGCCGAAGCTTCCGAGCAGGTCTTCGAGCAGGCGCCGCCGCTGGACGGGATCCTCGGCCGGACTGGCGTTGAACTTCTCCATCAAGGCCATGGCCCGCAGGTTCTCCCGTGCCAGCTCGGGGTCGTCGGCGATGTAGAGGTCACCGGCGAGCATCCGTTCACGCTGGGACCGGCCGTCGTGGCTTGAAGGCGGCTCCCTCATCCCGTCCAAGTGTACCCAATGCTCCCCGGAAGAGCGCCACGCAGTGTGCCCTACAACGATACCCCGGCGTAAGATGCGCCCTGCGTGCCTCCATCCCCGTGCGGGTGTAGATGCCGGTTTCTCGCTAATACGCAAAATGGGTGATGCGCAGCCATCTCTTACGTGCCTATCGTTACAGGCCGTGAAAGACCCCCGGCCAGAGAGGAGGAGCGATGCAAGACAGCGCGCAGCGGGCGAAACCATACTCGCGCCGGCTCGGGGGCGAGGGGAGCTACTGGACGATGGGCTATCTCATGACCTGGCTAGCCGAGGGCAGAGACACGGACGGTTCTCGCTGGTGGAGGTGGTTGCCCGCAAGGGTACCGAGCCGCCCCCGCACACCCACTCGCGCGAGGACGAGGCCTACCTCATCCAGGAGGGCGAGATGGCCTTCCACGTCGGCGGCGAGACCATAGAGGCCGGCCCCGGCGACTACGTCTGGCTGCCGAGGGGCGTCCGGCACGCCCCGGTGCTGAAGACCGAGCGGGTCAGAGTGGTGATCCTCATCACCCCGGCGGGGCTGGAGGAGGCCTTCAAGCAGATGAGCGAGCCTGCCGGGAGCGCCACCCTGCCGCCGCCCCCGGAGACGCCGCCGGATGAGGAGTAGATGC
>JBFLXF010000137.1:0-6106 GCA_040757515.1 Actinomycetota bacterium | reverse complement strand
GGTCGACGGGCGGCCCGCCGCGGGCATCTCCGGCCTCGGTGCCTCCCCGAGCAGGGTCGCCACCCCGAGCAGGACGAGGGCGACGACGGTGATCTCGCCTAAAGTATCCAGGCCTCTGAAGTCCGCGAGGATGGCCGTTACCACGTTCTTGGCGTGCGCCTCCCCGGCGAGGCGCACGTGCTCTTCGGCGACGGTCTGCCCGGCGGGCGGCTGTGAGAGAGCCCCCCAGGCGACCACGAAGGCGAAGACGCCCGCGACCGCCGTCACGAAGATCTTACGCGGCAACCTTACGGGGGGCAGCACCGCCTGGCGGTGCAGCACCTCGTAAGGCATCAGCTTCAGGGTGGAGACGAGCAGCAGCGTGAGCATGGTCTCGATCAGGACCGCCACCAGCACGACGTTCGGCGCAGCGTTGAAGGCGTAGACCACCGCCAGCACGAAGCCCGAGCCGGAGAGTACCAGCGCGAGCGTGACGTGCCGACGCACGAAGGTCGCCGCGACGGAGGCCACGGCCACCGCCATCATCGCCAGCATCAGCGGCGCCTCCTCCGCCGGGAAAGGTCCCACCCGGTAAGGGGCGATCCCCGGCGTCGTCAGTAACGCCGCGCCCACCAGCACGGCCGTCGGCAGGAGCACTGAGGCGACGCGCCCCCTCGGGTGCCGGATCTCCAGCCGGTGCATCCAGTCCGAGAGGAGGTTGAGCCCGTGCACGCTCAGGCCGTAAACCCGCTCCGGACCGGCAGCCTTCCCGAGCCGGCTGAACCCCAGCGCGGCCCGCGACCAGAGCGGGCGTGAGACCACTATCGTCGCGCCCAGGGCATAGGCCGCGAGCGCCATGATGTACTCCGGGAGTACCTCGGCACGATAGGTGGCGTCCAGCGGGGTCGGGGACCCGAAGGAGGCCTCGCCGGACGCCTCTGCCAGCTGCTCGAAGGGACCGGCAAAGAAGCCTCCGAGAAGGGCGATGGCCCCCAGCGCCGCGACCGGCGCCACGAGAATCCCGGGTACGCCGCGAGCCCCGGCCCGGGCCTCCCCGAGGAAAATGCCGCTCCAGAAGCGCCAGGTGTAAGCCAGCGTCACAGCCGCGGACGTCACAGCGAAGCCTGCGAAGACCGGACCGCGCTCGAGCGCGGCGGCGAAGAAGAACTCGTCCTTGAAGAACCCTATGGTCAGGGGCAGCGCGGCGAGCGCCGCCGCGGCGGCCCCGCTGCCGACGGCAAGCAGCGGCATGGTTCTCTGCAGACCGCCGAGCTTGCCGAGGCGATCCTGTCCGGTCGCCTCCGTAACCGCGCCGGCGGTGAGGAAAAGGGCGCTCTTGGCGAGGGCGTGGGCGATGACGTAGAAGGCGGCCCCGGCGGCGCCGTACTCCCCGCCGAGCCCGTACATGAAGACCACATAACCGTACTGCGCTATCGTGGAATAGGCGAGGAGTTGCTTCAAGACGTCCCGGGTGAGAGCCAGGACACCGCCGACCGCCATAGAGAGGAGCCCGACTACGAGGAGGGCGTCGAGCAGGACCTCGCTCTTCTGCAGAAGCGGGTAGAGGCGGCCGAGGAGCAGGACGCCCGCCGCGACCATCGCCGCCGAGTGCAGATAGGCCGAGACCGGGGTCGGGGCGGCCATCGCGCGCGGCAACCAGAAGTGGAGCGGCACCTGGGCGCTCTTGGCGAGTCCGGCGACCGCCATCAGGGCCCCACAGCCCGTGAGCAGCGCCCCCGGCTCCACCCTCCTGGCCAGTTCCGGCACGGAGAAGGTCCCGTGGGCGGCGTAGAAAAAGAGCGCCCCGATGAGCAGGAGCACCGCCGTGATCCCGGTGACGAGCAGCGCCATCAGCGCGGAGGCCCGCGACTCCTCCTTGTGGCGGTCGTAGCCTATGAGGTAGTAGGAGGCGATGGCCGTCAGGTCCCAGAAGACGAACAGGAGGATCAGGTCCTGCGCCATCGCCAGCCCCACCATCGCGCCCATGAACAGCAGCACGAAGAAGTAGAAGCTCACGACATCCGAGGCGGGCCGCCCCTGGTGCTCCAGATGCAGCGGCAGGTAGCGCGAGGAGTAGACGAGCACGGCGAACCCGATGCCGGTCGCGAGCAGCGAGTACAGGGCGGCGAGCCCGTCCAGCTCGACGGCGAAGCGCAAATCCCAGCCCGGCACCCAGGCGGCGTCCACGGCGCCCCCGCCCGTTCCCCACCCCCAGAGCGTCGCCAGGGCGGCCAGAGCGGCGAAGGCGGTACCCACCGGCGCCGCGTAGACCGGCCGCAGGGCTCCCGCGAGTACCGCAGCGGGCGCGGCCAGGAGCGCCAGGGAGAGCGGCAGCAGGACGGGGAGCGCCGTCAGCGAGAGCCTCCTGCTCCGCCGCACGCCCCTTGCATGCGGGTCTTCACCGTCTTCAGGGACAACACCTCAAAGCCTCACTCTCTACACTGGTGCCGAAGGCCGGTATCGCGAGAACCGTTCGCCCGGATAATATTATGCTCGGTCGTAGCGGTCCCGCACCCGGACGTCGCTAGAGCGCCAGCACCTCCGCCGAAAACTCTCCCCCTTCGAAGCGCAGAAGGGCGAAGGTATGCTCCGGCTGTCGCCGCCTGTCGGTGGGGCTCCCGGGGTTGAGGAGCATCAGGCCGTCCTCGTCCTCCAGAAACGGGACGTGCGAGTGGCCGAAGACGACGATGCGGGCCTCGGGGAAGCGGCGTCTCATGCGGTTGCGCCGCCCCCTCTTCGGGCCGGAGTCGTGGATCATGGCGATCCTCACGCCGCCGAGCTCGAGCTCGAGCGTCTCCGGGAGGCCAGCCTCCGGTGGGTCAAGGTTTCCCCGGACGGCGCGGACCGGAGCGTAGCGTGCGAGCTCGTCGAGGAGCGCGGGGTCAATCAGGTCCCCGGCGTGCAGGATCAGGCCGGCGCGCCGGAGATGAGTAAGCAGCGCCTCCGGCAACCCCTTCGCGCGTCGAGGGACGTGGGTGTCGGCGATGACCGCGGTGAGCAAGCTACATCGCGGTCCAGCCGCCGTCCACGAGCAGGGTGGTGCCGGTGACGAAGCTCGAGGCCCGGGAGGCCAGGAAGACGGCGGGCCCGACTATCTCCCAGACCTCCCCGAAGCGGCCCTGCGGGACGCGGCCGACGACATCGGCGTACCAGTCGCGGTCCTCCATGATCTGGCGGACGAGCGGGGTGGTGAAGTAGGCCGGGGCCAGGGCGTTGACCCGGACGTCGTGGCGGGCGAACTCCAGGGCGAGCACCTTCGTGAGCTGCACGACCGCGCCCTTGCTCGCGGCGTAGGCAGCCTGGCGCTCCATCGCGACCAGTCCGAAGATCGAGGCCATGTTGATGATGCTGCCGCCGCCCTGCGGGACCATCAGCTCTCCGAAGGCCTTCGCGCAGTTGAAGAGGCCCTTGAGGTTCACGTCGAGGACCTCCGAGAACTCCTCCGGCGAGAGCTCCAGCACCGGCTTGCGGCGGTTTATGCCGGGGACGTTCACGGCCGCGTCCAGCCGTCCCGCCCACGAGCCGGCCTCCCCGGCGGCGGCGCGCACACCCTCCCAGTCGCGCACGTCCACGCGCAACGCGGCGCCCTTCCGGCCGAGGGCGGAGATCTCCCCCGCCGTCTTTTCGGCGCCTTCGAGGTCTATGTCCAGGCAGGCGACGTCCGCGCCGAAGTGAGCGAAGCCCAGGGCGATGGCCCTGCCCAGGCCCGAGGCGGCCCCGGTGACGGCCGCCTTCCTGCCGTCGAGTCGGAAGATCTCCGCGATGTCCTCCGGCAGCCCCGCCCTCCGGGAAGCCTCGTCCGTCATACCTGCCTCACCCCGTTCGTAAGAGCCGTGCGTCGACGGTAGGCTAGGCGATGGACGATGCCGTCGTCAACCGGCACCGCGATGGTGAGCGCCTAGTAGCCTTCGTCCTCCAGGTTCACCTTGCCGCGAAAGAGACGGTAGATGATGACGAAGTAGATGGCCGCGAGGACCATCCCGATACTCCACCACACCAGCCCGACGGCCTGGCCGTAGTCGGAGGCGGCGGCGTTCTGGATGGTGAGGCTGTTCTCCGGGTTCACCGCGGGCAGCACGTTCGGATAGACGGCGAAGACCGTGCTGGTAAGCATCCCGAGTATATAGGCACTCGAAGAGAGGAAGGCGGGCCTGTCGCGTTCGGCGAAGGAGAACGCGATCATCCCTACGAGTCCGGCTATGGCGACCACGGGCAAGACAAAGCCGTAGGGACGGTCGAGAAAGCCCTGGAGCATCCAGGGGCTCACCCAGAACGTCGCGGGGGTCGCGACGGCGGTCAGCACTACGGTCGCCAGGGCGAAGGTGCGCGAGATCCTGTGCGAGCGGGTGTTCAACACACCCTCGGTCTTCACCGCGATCCAGTTGGCGCCGTGAGCGATGAGGGTGGTAAACGCCAGAAGACCGATCAGCACCGTGTACCAGTCCAGGATGCCGGGCTCTTCGGAGAACGGGCTGAAGTCCGTCCACAGCGGCTGGAAGAAGTAGCCGTCTTCGTTCAGGGGTACGCCGCGCACGACGTTCCCCAAAGCGGCGCCGAAAAAGATAATGAGCAGGGAGCTGCCAAAGAAGAAGGCGAAGTCCCAGAACGAGGCCCAGAGGGGGCTCTCGATGTGCCCGCGCAGCTCGATGGAGAGGCCCCGGATCATCAGGAGCCACAGCACGATGATCAGCGGCAGGTAGAAGCCGGAGAAGCTGGAGGCGTAGAGCAGGGGGAAGGCGAAAAAGAGCGTTCCCCCGGCGGCTATAAGCCAGACCTCGTTGCCGTCCCACACCGGTCCGATGGCGCGTATGATCGTGCGCCGCTCCCGGTCGTTCTTGGCCGCGACGAGGTGTATGGCGCCCGCGCCGAGGTCGAAGCCGTCCAGGAGGACGTACATGGTGATCATGAACGCCACGGCTATGAACCAGATCGTCTCCATCGCTCCTCCTCCCTAGGCCGTGACGCCTTCGGTCTCCTCCAGCGTCTCCTGTTCGGCCTCGGGGCCGTGGGAGACCTCGCGCACCATCAGCACGACGTAGAGGAGGCCCATGATCAGGTACATCCCCGCGAAGCCTATGATCGTGAAGAGAACGCTCCCCGAGGAGACGAGCGGCGAGATGCCTTCCTCGGTGCGGAAGAGCCCGTAGGCGAGCCAGGGCTGCCGGCCGAGCTCCGCCGTGAACCACCCGGCGGTGTTGGCGATGAACGGGAACGGGAGGGCGAGCATGAGAACCCAGAGCATCCAGCGCGAGTCGTAGAGCCTGCCCCGCCACATCAGGAACGCCGCCAGCGTCATGATACCTATGAAGAACGTCCCGAGCCCCACCATGACGTGGTAGGAGTAATAGAGCAGCGGGATGTTGTCCGGCCAGTCCTCCTCGGGGAAGGCCTCGAGGCCCTTTACCTCCGCGTTCCAGTTCTGGTAGATCAGGAAGCTCAGGGCGCGCGGCAGGACGATGGGGTTGTCTATGCGCCGGTTCTCCACGTCCGGCTGCCCGATGAACACTATGCCCGCCGGACGCTCCGTCTCGAACTGCCCCTCCATAGCGGCCAGGGCCACCGGCTGGTGCTCGGCGACCTGCTCGCTGGAGAAATGGCCGGTGGGAAAGAGCATCCAGACGCTCGCGATCACGCCCGACACCACGCCGATCTTCAGGAAGATCCTGGCGTACTCGTGGTCGCGATCTGCGAGCAGGTAGAAGGCCCCGAGACCTGCCATCACGAAGGCCGCGCACACCACGGCCCCGCCCATGTTGTGCAAAAACTGCCAGACCATCCAGGGGTTCAGGAGCACGGCCCAGTAGTCGTTTAACTCTATGTTGCCGTTCTCCAGGACCCGGTAGCCGACCGGGTTCTGCATCCAGGCGTTGGTGGTGATGATGAAGTAGCCGGAGGCCCAGGTGCCGAGGAAGACCATCAGGGAGGAGAACCAGTGCATCCGCTGCCCGAAACGCCGCTCCCCGAAGAGGAAGAGCCCCACGAAGGCGCTCTCCAGGAAGAAGGCGAACGCCCCCTCCATCGCCAGGGTCTGGGCGATTATGTCGCCGGTAAAGGCGGAGAAGGCGGCCCAGTTGGTCCCGAACTGGAACTCCAGCGGGATGCCGGTGACGACGCCCATGACGAAGGA
>JBFLXF010000136.1:0-6164 GCA_040757515.1 Actinomycetota bacterium | reverse complement strand
CTCGCCGTTCGCTTTCGCGCCGAAGACCCGCTCATAGACCGAGTCATCCACCGAGGAGGAGTGGCTCTTCACCTCCTCCCCGGCCTCCCTGAGACGGTTTATGACCTCCTTCGTCCCGATATCCAGCTCTCTGGCTATCTCGTAGACCCTCTTACTCATCCGACACCCCCTGCGACCTCTCCACCATGCCCTCGAAGTCGGCGGCCTGCGCCTGGTGAGACGGTATGCCGCAGAACAGGGAGCCCGGCAACGCCATGTTCGCGCACCGGCGGCCGTTAGAGAGCACCGCCCGGCAGCGGCGCATCTCCGACTCCTCCTCCGGCTCCCACTCCTCGTCCTCTTCCTCGAACTCGACGGCCTGGCTCTCGGGCTTTATGTCTATCTTCCAGTCGGTCAGCTTCACGGCGAGACGGGCGTTCTGCCCCTCGCGCCCTATCGCCAGCGAGAGCTGGTCGTCGGGCACGATCACCTCCGCCTGCTTCTCGTCTTCGTCCAGGTAGACCTCCCGCACGCGCGCGGGCGAGAGCGCCTTCGCTATAAACCGCGCCGGATCCGGGTCCCACTGGATTATGTCTATCTTCTCGTTCCTGAGCTCGGAGACCACGGCCCGCACCCGGCTGCCCCTGGGGCCCACGCAGGCGCCGACCGGGTCTATCCCCGGCTCGTTCGACCAGACTGCTACCTTCGAACGCAACCCCGCCTCGCGGGCGACCGCCTTGATCTCCACGAGCCCATCGTAGATCTCCGGCACCTCAAGCCGGAAGAGCTCCCTGAGCAACCCCTCGTGGCGGCGGCTCACCGTGAGAGCAGGGCCGCGGCCCTGCTCCTGGATCTTCAGCAGGTACACCTTCAGGCGCTGCCCATTCTCGTAGCGCTCGCTCGGAACCTGCTCGCTCGCCGGCAGGACGGCTTCGACCCGCCCGAGGTCCACTATGGTCATGCGGCGGTGCGCCTGCTGGACGATGCCGGTTACAACGTCACCTATGCGCTCACCGTACTCCTCGAGAAGCTGCGCGTTGTGTACCTCGTTCAGGCGCTGGTAGAACGTCTGGCGCATCACCTGCGCAGCGATGCGGGTGAAATCGTGCGGCGTTATGTCCCGGCCATCCTTCATCACGCGCAGGTCGCCGGTCTCCCGGTCGAGGACGACCTCGGCCCCCTCCTCGGCCCCCTCGCGGTTCTCGTAGGCGGCCAGGAGGGACTCCTCGAGCACGCCCTTCACCGTCTCGAACGGTATGCCCTTCTCAGTCTCGATCTCGTGCAGCGCCGAAAGCAGTGCCGTATTCACTCTATATGTCCTCCTTGAGGTGCGCGCGGGCCACGGAGCCGAACGGCAGCTCCACCTCCGCTCCCTCCGAGAGTTGTAGTACGAACGCGTCCTCTCCGGCGCGCTCGATCCTGCCGGTGAAGTTGCGCCGGCCGTCGTGGGGGCCGCCCTCGACGGGGTTTATGAGCCGTACCCGCGCCTCGCGGCCGATGAAGCGCCGGAAGTGCTCGGGCTTCGTCAGCGGACGCTCGATGCCCGGCGAGGAGACCTCGATCATCCCGCTGTAGCCCGCCTCTTCAAGCGCGGGCGTGATCGCGGAGATCACCTCCGCGGTGAACTCGTGGTCCACCGGACCGCCCTCCCGGTCCACGAGTACCGTCAGCAAAGGACCGCCGGAGAACCGGGCCTCGACCAGCTCGGCCCCCTCCGGCAGCGCTCCCTCAACGACCCCGGATAGTGTCTCTAAACGCCCCGTCTCTCTTCACCTCTTCTGACGTTAAAAAAAGCAACGGGTCCGAGGACCCCTTGCTCCCGTACAGCACACCTATTGTACATCAGAGTATGTAGGTTACAAGGCTGCCGGACGGTCGTTAAGGCCGCGCAGCCAGACGACTATCCTTTGCTACTTCCGCCCGTCTTTCTCTATCTCCTCGAAGAGGGCGTCAAAGATCTCGTCGCGATGCACCTTGCGCAGGGGCTGGCCCTTGGAGAAGATCACACCGTCGTCCTTGCCGCCCGCCACCCCATAGTCGGCATCCCTGGCCTCGCCGGGTCCGTTGACGATGCAGCCCATGACGGCGACGGTGAAGTGGTCCTCGTAGTGCTTGAGGGCCTCCTCCACCTTCGAGGCCATCCCGATCACGTCGAAGCCGAGCGTCCGCGCGCAGCTGGGACAGGCGATGACGTTGGGTCCGCGGTGGCGCAGGTTGAGGGCGGAGAGGATCTGGTACGCGACCGGAAGCTCTTCAACCGGATCCTCGGCGAGCGAGACCCGGATGGTGTCTCCGATGCCGTACGGCAGAAGCTGCCCGAAGGCGGCAGCGGTCTTTATGGCGCCGGGGAGCTTGGTCCCGGCTTCGGTAACGCCGAGGTGCAATGGGGCGTCTGAATGCTCGCGGAACTTCCTGTTCGCCTCGACCATCTCGGGGACGTGGCTCGCCTTGAGCGAGACCTTGAAGTCGTAGAAGCCCATCCCCTCGGCGATCTCCACCTTATGCAGCGCGCTCGCCACGAGCGCCTGCGCCTTGGGCAGATCCCAGAATCTCCTCTCGACGGAGCCCGAGTTCACCCCGATGCGCATGGCGCAACCAGTCTCCTGACACTTCTCGATGACGGCCCTGAAGCGATCGTCGCTGCCGATGTTGCCCGGGTTTACGCGAACGCAGGCAGCCCCGGCGTCGGCGGCGCCGAGGGCCATGCGGTAGTCGAAGTGGATGTCGGCGATCAGAGGAACCGGCGAACGGTGCACGATCTCCCTGAAGCCCTTGAGCGCCTTGGAGCCGTTGACCGAGACGCGGACGAGCTCGGCGCCTGCAGCGTTGAGGTCGTAGATCTGCTGCACCGTCGCCTCGACGTCGTAGGTCATGGTATTGGTCATGGACTGCACCACGATCGGGGCTCCGCCGCCTACGGGCACGTCGCCCACCTTTATCTGGCGGCTCGTGATCGGACGCTCCTGTACCGCTGTCTGGGTCATCTCACTCCAACCTGTCGATAGCGCGCCTTACTCGGGGATGAACGGTTGTCCCGTTACGATTTTACTAAGATCGGCATACGTTGCGAACAGAAAGAGCGCCAGCACAAGCGCGACCCCCAAGGCCGCAACCTTCCCCATCGTCTCCTGGCTGACAGGTCTCCCCAGAATCTTCTCCAGCGCAATGAACAGCAGGTGCCCGCCGTCTAAGGGCAGGATCGGCAGCAGATTGAAGATCGCCAGATTGAGGCTTATGAAAGCGAGAAGCTGGATGAAGAACCCACCCTCGACCGACTCGCTGCCGATGGTCGCTATCCCGACCGGACCGCTGACGTTCTCGTAGAAGCTCTGCTCGCCGGTGACGAGCTGCCCCACAAACGCCCCAAGAGCGCCCGTAACCCGCACGATCCGCTCGACCGCAAGCCCGGTCGCCTCGATAGGACCGTAGGTTGTTACCTCCAGCTCCGGCCTTACACCTACCAGCGCCTGCTCCGGATCCTCCGGGTTGCGGCCAAGCTCGCCCGTGAAGGTCCTCTCCTCCCCATCGCGCCTGACGGTGATCGCAACCTCCTCACCCGGCTGCCGGCTCGCAATCCCCTCACTGAAGGCCCGCCACCCCCCGATCCGCTCGCCGTCTATCGCAACGAGCCTGTCTTTCGGCCTTATCCCGACCTCATCAGCCATCGAGCCCGCCTCCACCTCCGCCACCACGGGCCTCACGCCGGTCACCTCGCCGGAGACCATCAACGCCCCCGCAAGGAGCGCCACCGCCGCCAGAACGTTCGCAAAAGGACCAGCGAAGATGATGAGAGCCCTCCGCCACAGCGCCTTCGCCGGATACGAGTCGGACGCCACCTCCCCCCGCTCCCGCGCCACGCTCGCAATGTCCTCCATCCCCTTCATCTTCGCAAACCCGCCTAAGAGTATTATGCGAAAAGAATAGGTAGTATCGCCGAGCTTTCTCTTGAGGATGGCGGGTCCGAACCCGACGCCGAACTCGGGGACGCTGACGCCGAGGGCCTTGGCGGTGAGCATATGGCCCAGTTCGTGGACGACGATAAGAAGGATCAGGCCGAGTATTGCGACGACGAAGGTCACCTGCTCTCTCGCCTCCTCACGCTTCGCAGGGCCTCTTCGCGCGCGCGGTGGTCGGCTGCGGCTATGGCATCGAGGCCCTTTGTCTCGCCGGTGTCTTCCACGGCCTCCAGCACCTCCTCTATGACGTCGGCTATCTCCAGGAAGCCTATCCTGCGGTCGAGGAACGCCTCAACGGCGATCTCGTTGGCCGCATTCAGGGCTACGGGATAGGCGCCGCCGGCTTTACCCGCCTCGACGGCGAGCGGCAGGCACCGGAAGATCTCATGGCGCGGCTCCTCGAAGGTCCAGGAGGTCCCGTCGAAGGGAACCGGCACCGCCCCGACGTCCGCCCGTTCGGGGTACAGAAGCGCGTAAGCTATCGGGAGGCGCATGTCCGGGAGCGCCGCATGCAGCACCACGGAGCCGTCAGCAAAGAGGACCCCGCCGTGAACGACTGACTGGCGGTGCACCACGACCCTCACGTCCTCGTAGGGTACGCCGAAGAGGTGGTGAGCCTCGATGACCTCCAGGCCCTTGTTCATCATGGTGGCTGAGTCTACCGTAATCTTAGCTCCCATCCTCCAGGTCGGGTGCTTGAGTGCCTCCTCCGGCCCGACCGTCGCAAGCTCCTCTTTTCTCCGGCCGAAGAAGGGTCCGCCCGAGGCCGTGAGCAGGACGCCGGAGACCTCGCCTTTCCTGTGTCCTTCCAGACACTGGAAGATCGCCGAGTGCTCCGAGTCTACGGGCAGGATCTCGTTTCCGCGCGCGAGGTCCATCACCCACTCGCCCCCAACCACCAGAGACTCCTTGTTGGCCAGGGCGAGACGGTTTTCGGATTCGAGGGCGGCGACCGTTGCGGCGAGCCCGGCGAAACCCACGATCCCGTTGAGCACTATGTCGGCGGGTACCAGGGCGAGCTCGGCGGCGGCACCGGGACCGATGAAGGTCTTGCGGTCAGAGAAGAGGCCGGGGTCTCCCGGAGACTCCAGAGCCACATACTCCGGCTCGAACTCCGCGGCCTGCTCGCGCAGGAGATCGGCCCTCGAACCCGCCGAGAGGCCGACTACCTCGAACCGATCCGGGAAGGCGCGCACGACGTCTAGGGCCTGACGGCCGACGCTGCCGGTGGAGCCGAGGATGGTAACGCGGCGTCTCACGCTTGGGGTGTCGCGGCAAATGCTTTCATACGAGCAAGGAGACGTAGTATACCGCGGGGGCCGTAAAGAGCAGGCTGTCCACGCGGTCGAGCATCCCGCCGTGCCCCGGCAGCAGACGCCCGAGGTCCTTGACGGCGAGGATGCGCTTGAGTGTGGACTCGAAGAGGTCGCCGCTCTGGCTGAAGACCGAGACGGCGGCGCCTACGAGGATGGCCTTGGCCGGCGGGTAGCCGAGGAAGGCATGCGCGAGAGGGGCTACGGCCAGCACCGCCAGCGAGAGTCCGCCCAGAGCGCCCTCGACCGTCTTCTTGGGGCTCAGAGTCGGGAAGAGCCGGTGGCGCCCGAACAGGCGTCCGGCGAAGTATGCTCCAGCGTCGGAGACCCAGGGCCCCACGACCGCTATGAGGACCAGAACCGTGCCCTCGGGAAGGCGGGAGAGGAGTCCGACGTGGGCGAGCGCGGCCCCGACCCAGAGCGCCATGAGCAGCATCGCCAGCATCGCCCGCAGCGTCCGGGACTCGGGTCTGCCGGCGAGCCACACCAGGGCCCACGGCAGAGCGAACATAGTCCCGGCCAGGATCCCTTCCGCTCCGAGCGGTATGGAGAGCAGCACCGGCGGCGCACCTGAGCCCAGCGCCGCCAGAAACGGCAGCGGCTTGAGCGCCCGCGAGAGCTCCCAGGCGCACAGCCCGACGACGACCAGAACAACCGCGTAGACGCTCGCGGGACCGAGCAGGATCGCCCCCAAAACGACAGGGGCCAGCACGAGGGCGGTGGCCGTCCGCCGCCTGAGCATGGGTCTAGAGGCCGCCCCGCCGCCGGGAGCGCGAGGCGTAGGCGACGAGAGCGTGCAGGAACTCCTCGGCGGAGAAGTCCGGCCAGAGGGTGTCGGTCACGTAGAACTCAGCGTAGGCGATCTGCCAGAGCAGAAAGTTTGAGACCCGCAGCTCTCCGCTCGTGCGGATGAGCA
>JBFLXF010000135.1:2057-6227 GCA_040757515.1 Actinomycetota bacterium | reverse complement strand
GGCATGATCGAGGAGTCGGCGAAGCTCATTCTGCCGCTCTTTTTCTACTTCCTGGGCCGCTACCGCTCGGAGGCGGCGGGCATCCTCATCGGCGTCACCACGGCGGCGGGTTTCGCTGCCCTCGAGACGATGGGCTACGGATTCGTCTCCCTGCTCGCCTCGCGCGGCGACCTCGGGGTGCTCGACGAGGTGCTGCTGGCGCGCGGGCTCACCTCCCCGGCGGGGCATATGGCGTGGACAGGCCTGGTCTGCGCGGTCCTGTGGCGACAGAGGCTCAGGAGGAGCCGCCCCACGCTGGGCTGGCGGGTCGGTGGCGCCTTCCTGACCGCCGTGGTGCTGCACGCGCTGTGGGACACGTTCGCGAGCGTGAGGAGCGCCACCTTCATTGGCTTTCTGAGCATCGAGGTCCTCAGTCTCCTCGTGGCGCTGGTCAGCATAACGCTCCTGATCCGGCGTGTGCGCGAGGCCCGGCGGGCGTCCGGCGGCGGCAAGAGAGTGAGGTAGAGGACGTGGCGGAGGTCTCGTGGTAGCCGTGTTGCGCCCCGATCTGGCGGAGCTGGTTCGCCAAGCGAAGATGGTTCTGGACTTCAACTGGACCGGCGAGTACACCAAGCCGGGGCCGAGGCTTTATCCTCACCAGTGGTCCTGGGACTCGGGGCTCGTCGCCATCGGGTACTCGTGTTACGACACCGGGCGAGCGGTGCGCGAGCTTACGCACCTCTTCGACGCGCGTTGGAAGAACGGCCTCCTGCCCCAGATCGTCTTCGACCCGCGTTTCGGACGCTACTTCCCGGGCATAGACTTCTGGCACGCCGACGAGAGTCCCGACGCCCCTTCTCACGCTAAGACCAGCGGCATCGTGCAGCCGCCCGTCCACGCCACCGCCGTGATGCGGGTCTACCGACGCTCCGGGGAGGGGGCGCAGGCCCGCGCGTTCCTGGAGTACGCCTACCCGATCCTCCGGTCCTGGCACGACTACCTCTACCGCGAGCGGGACCCGGAGGGTGAGGGGCTCGTCTATATCCGCCACCCGTGGGAGTCGGGCATGGACAACTCACCGATGTGGGACTCGATCATGATGCGCCTCCAACTGCGACCCGAGGAGATCCCCACCTACCAGCGCGCCGACACGCACGCCGTCTCGGCCGAGGACCGGCCCGTCTCTGCCGAGTACGACCGCTTCGCCTACTTGGTCAGGTTTTTCGCCGACCGCGGCTACGATGAGGCCCGCATCCGCCAAGACTGCCCCTTCCTGGTGCAGGACGTGCTCTTCAACTCGTTGCTCTGCGAGGCGGAGAGGGACCTCGCGGAGATCTCGCGCGTCCTCGGCGAAGACCCCTCTCCCTTCGAGCGGCGGGCCGAGAAGACGGCACGCGCCATCGACCGGAGACTCTGGGATGAGGAGCACGCGACCTACCTGGACCACGACCTGGTCTCCGGGTGCCCGATACACGCCTATGCCTCTTCCAACCTCGCCGGTCCCCTCTACGCCGGCATCCCCGGCGAGGAACGCGCCCGCCGGATGGTCGCCCTGCTGGAGACGCCGTGCTTCGGGCTGGGCGGCGCGCACGGGACGCCCGTGGCGAGCTACGACCGCTACGGTTACGGTTTCTCTCCGGTCCGCTACTGGCGCGGGCCCGTCTGGATCAACGTGAACTGGTTCTTGATGCGGGGCCTGGAGCGCTACGGTTACGGGGAGCATGCCGCCGGCCTGCGAGGCGCCATCGTCTCCCTGTGCCGCGACGAAGGGTTCTACGAGTACTTCGACCCCACGACGGGCATGGGACACGGCTCCGACCTCTTCTCCTGGACCGCCGCCCTGGCGCTGGACTGCCTGCTGGAGAATCCCGGCGCCTGAAGACCCGCCGTTTACGCCTCCGGCGCGGGACGTGGGATCTCGGGCGCGCGCTCCCTCTTGTAGACCATGAGGGTCCTCTCGAACTCTATAACCACCGTTCCGTCCTGGTTGTAGCCCGTGGTTCTTACCCTCACTATCCCCACGTTCGGCCGGCTCCTCGATTCCCTCTTCTCAAGGACCTCCGAACGCGAGTAGATCGTGTCTCCTTCGAAGACCGGCGCTGGCAGCCGCACCTCGTCCCATCCCAGATTGGCGAAGACGTTCTGAGAGATGTCCGTCACGCTCTGGCCGGTCACGAGCGCCAGCGTGAAGGTCGAGTCCACGAGGGGTCTGCCGAACTCGGTCTGGGCGGCGTAGTTGTGATCGAAGTGGATGGGGGCGGTGTTCTGGGTGAGGAGGGTGAACCAGATATTGTCAGTGGTGGTCACCGTGCGCCCTAAAGGATGCTCGTAGACGTCTCCCACCTCGAAGTCTTCGAAGAATCGCCCCCTCCAACCCTCTCTCTCGGGCATCCCGGTCTCCTCTCAGGCGTCTATTGGGCCATCTATCAACGTTAGCATTCTCACGGCGGGAGTATGCGTGGTCTGGTAGACTTCTGCCGCCTGAGGCGCGGCGCAGGATCGCTCCTCGGCAGGGTGTTAGGGATCTTCGAGGGCCAAGGGGAAGACATATGGATCTGGCTGAACGTAAGATGTCCCTGGAGCGCTTCGGCGTCGAGAACCTCGGGGCCGTGCACGAGAACCTTCCGCCTGCCCGCCTGGTAGAGGCGGCGGTACGCAGGCGAGAGGGCATGATCGCGGAGAACGGCGCCCTGGTGGTGCGAACCGGCAAACGCACGGGCCGCTCCCCGAAGGACCGCTTTATCGTAGAGAACGCCGTCACCCGGGACACCGTGGACTGGGGCAAGGTCAACAAGCCGTTCCCGCCGAACCTCTTCGAGGCCCTCCTGGAGAAGGCGGCGCGCTACGTGGAGAACCTCGAAGAGGTCTACGTCGTGGACGCCTACGCGGGCGCCGATCCCCGCTACAGGCTCAACGTGCAGGTCGTGTGCGAGCACGCCTGGCAGGCGCTGTTTGCGAGGCAGCTCTTCAGGCGGCCCTCCCGCGAGGAGCTCGGCGCCTTCGAGGCGGACTGGACGGTCATCTCCATGCCGGGTCTGCTCACCGACCCGGAGGAGGACGGAACAGAGTCCGAGACCTTTATCGGCTTGGACTTCGAGCGTCGGGTCGTCCTGATCCTGGGCACCCGCTACGCCGGGGAGATAAAGAAGAGCATCTTCTCCGTCCTGAACTTCGTCCTGCCCATCGAGCACAGAGTCTTCCCGATGCACTGCTCGGCGAACATGGGCGAAGATGGAGACGTGGCGCTCTTCTTCGGGCTCTCGGGGACCGGCAAGACCACGCTCTCGGCGGACCCGAACCGGCACCTGATCGGAGACGACGAGCACGGCTGGTCCGAGGAGGGGATCTTCAACTTCGAAGGCGGCTGCTACGCCAAGACGATACATCTCTCCTGGGAGAAGGAACGTCAGATCTACGAGGCGGTGCGCTTCGGGGCGGTGCTGGAGAATGTGGCGATGGACCGGCGGACCCGCGAGGTGGATTATTCGGACGACTCGATCACCGAGAACACCCGTGCCGCCTATCCGCTGGAGCATATCGCCGGCGCGGTCAAGGACGGGCGCGGCGGACATCCTTCCGCCGTCCTCTTCCTTACCGCCGATGCCTTCGGCGTTCTGCCCCCGATAAGCGCCCTTACGCCTGCGCAGGCGGCCTATTACTTTCTCTCTGGCTACACCGCCAAGCTCGCCGGGACCGAGGCGGACATGGAGGCCGAGGTCGAGGCGACTTTCTCGGCCTGCTTCGGTGCGCCGTTCTTGCCACTGCCGGCGACGACCTACGCGGCGATGCTCTCCGAGAGACTGGAGCGCCACGGCGTCCGTTGCTACCTGATCAACACCGGCTGGTCCGGCGGTCCCTACGGGATCGGCAAGCGCGTGGACATAGCCGCTACCCGCGAGATGGTGCGCGCCGTGATCGAAGGCCGCCTCGACGGCGCCCAGACGCGTAAGGACCCGTTCTTCGGCCTGAACGTCCCCGTCGAGGTGCCGGGGGTGCCGAAAGAGATCCTGGACCCCAGAGAGACCTGGCAGGATAGGGATGCCTACGACTCTCAGGCCGAGAGGCTCGCTGACCTCTTCCGCCAGAACTTCAAGAAGTTCGAGGACAAGGTCTCCGACGAGGTCCGTAATGCAGGACCTCACTCTCGATAACCTCCTCCTGCCCGAAGAGAGGGGCGCGGCCCCGGCGGCC
>JBFLXF010000135.1:0-2047 GCA_040757515.1 Actinomycetota bacterium | reverse complement strand
CCCCCCCCCCGCCCCCTTTGGGGGGGGGGGGGCCGCGGCCCCCCCCCCCCTCTCGCCTTCAAGGCGCGGGTCCGGACAAACTCTTACCGTACCTGTCTCCTTTAATCTAGATCACATCTTTGTTTAGACGATGTATAGGCGGGAAGAAATACGTTGGCGTTGAGAGCGAGAAGAGAGGAGGCGAGGGAAGGAGATGTATCTCCGGATAGACAGGCTGCAGGTCGAGTTACCGATGCCGTCGGAGCCCGATCCGCAGGCCGCGCGCAATGTGCAGTCGCTGCTAGGCGGGCGCTTTGGCGAGATGAGCACCCTGATGAACTACACGTACCAGTCGTTCAACTTCCGGGGGCGCAAGAAGGTCAAGCCGTTCTACGATCTGATCGCCAACATCGCCACCGAGGAGCTTGGTCACATCGAGCTCGTGGCCGCCACGGTCAATGGCCTGCTCACCGGGGCTGCCGATAGCGACGACCCGACGGCGGATACGCCGCTGCGCGGCGTCAGCAACGCCGGGGGGCTGCCCCAGCACTTCATAGACACCGGGTTTGGGGCCAAGCCGTTCGACGCGGGCGGCATGGGGTGGAATGGCGCCGACTACGTGTTCAACTCGGGTGATCTCGTCCTCGACCTGCTGCACAACTTCTTCCTTGAGAACGCGGCGCGGATGGCAAAGATTCGCGTGTATGAGACGACGGACCACCCGATCGCCCGCCAGATGCTCGGCTATCTCTTCGTGCGCGGCGGGGTGCACGCTCTGGCTTACGCCAAGGCGCTGCGCGAGATCAGCGGTGTCGAAGTGGAGAAGATGCTGCCGATCCCGAAGATCCCCAACTCTGCCTTCCGGGAGGCCAAGAAGTTCGAAGATCAGGGCTCGCACCGTACGCTCTATCGCTTCTCGCCCGACGACTACAAGGACGTCGCAGCGATCTGGAAGGGCACGCACCCCGAGGACGGCGGCGAGCTCGTCGTGCAGGACGGGCCGCCGGAGGGCGGAGACCCCGCCGACCCGCCGGAGGAGCCTGCAGTCTTCGCTCCCGGGCGCAACTCCGAGGAGCTGGCGGAGATAGCCCAGCGCCTGATGAAGAACATGTAGGCGGCACCGCGCCGGTATGATCGAGGGGGGACGGCCGCAAGAGCCGTCCCCCCTCGCGCTCTGTTCGGGCTGCGACCGGTGTGTCTCGCAGGGATTTTCCGTAATGTAGAATACCGGTCTCTTTACCATGTTGCGCGACGCGGACACATTCGAGCAGAGGCTTCGGGAGGCGGGGCTGCGGGTTACGCCGCAGCGGCGTGCGATCTGGGCTGCCTTCGGTAAGGGCGCGAACGGCCACCTCACCGCCGAAGAGGTCTTCGCCAGGGCGCGCCGCGAGTTGCCGGAGCTCTCACGGGCTACGGTGTACAACACGCTGGGGGCGCTGGTCCGGGCCGGTCTGTTGCGCGCCGTCGAGGGGCGCGGCGCCGTCCTCTACGACCCGAACCCCGACCCCTCGCACCAGCACTTCCGATGCCGGAGCTGCGACCGGCTCTACGACGTGCGGATCGAGGGGGTAGAGGATCTGCACCTCGCCGACGCGCGCCGGTTCTATATCGAGGGCAGGGTCGTTACGCTCGAGGGACTCTGTCCCGAGTGCCTCTCTCCGGAAGAGACATAACCCGGATCCACCTGCATCCCGCGGGCTCTTCGCGGAGTCTGCGCTGAGCCGCGGGGGTCAGATCTCCAGGTGCGGCGCGAGCAGAGCCTCGAGTCGCTCGCCGCTCTCCCGCGCTGCCGCGAGGGCGACCATGAGCAGGATGCGTGCCTTCTGGCCGCTCAATGCTCCGCCGAAGATTGCGCCTGCCTCTTTCAGATCATAGCCGCCACCGTTGCCATAGACCGGCGCGACGTATCCCTCCGGGCAGCGCGAGACCACCACCACGGCGACGCCCGCCTCGATGCTCTGTCTTACTTCTGCGAGGATCTCATGGTTGCCGTTGCCGATGCCGAACGCCTCGATGATGATACCCGCCGCTCCCGCCTCCCGCGCGGCTCGCACGAAGGTGCCGTCGG
>JBFLXF010000134.1:0-6240 GCA_040757515.1 Actinomycetota bacterium | reverse complement strand
CGAACGCCAGGGCTGTTGCCACCGCGACGATCCCGAGCGGCAGGGCCATCACGCCACCCTCTCGTCGGGCGCCGGGACGTTCGCCGCCTTTCGGAAGCCCGGCTACCTGCCGGCCGCGTTCGCGACGAAGTTCCTGACGGAGGAGGCGTTCACCTCGGCGTAGACCCCGGGGTGGGAAGACGTCCCGCACCCGACGCCCCAACTGACCACCCCGATCTGGGTGAACCTGCCGCCCGGGCGGGCGAACATCGGGCCGCCGCTGTCGCCCTGGCAGGCGTCCCTGCCCGACTTGCCGGCCGCGACCATGAGGCCCGGGACGTAGGGGACCCCGTACACCGACCTCGCCCTCGTGTCCGAGACCAGGGGCACGGATGCCTCGCGCATCCGGTCCGCGTAGGTGTCCGGCTCGTGGTAGTCCGGCGACTGACGGGTCGTGTTGCCCCACCCGGCCACCGTCGCGTTGCGTCCCGCCGTCTCAAGGTGGTTGTGCTTCGCGGTGGCGAGCCTGATCGGGGCGATCCCCGAGACGGGGCTGCCCAGCTTGAGGACGGCGGCGTCGTACGCCTGGTCCACGTAGGGGTCGTAGTACGGGTGGACGAAGATCCTGGCGACCCCGCGCGTCTGGCCCCGGTTGCTGCTGAGCACCGTCTTCCCGACGGCCACCCGCAACGGCGCCGCCGACTCGCCGTAGACGCAATGGGCGGCGGTCAGCACGCTGTCACGGTCGATCAGGGTCCCCCCGCAGAACTGCTGGTAGTACGCCGTGGACCCGTTCCTCGTGTCCAGCAACGCCGCCAGGAAACGATACTTCCCGTCGGGCACCGCCGTGCCGCCCACTATCCTCGGCTGGTAAGACGTCTCCTCGGCGGCGCGAGCGGCCCGCGTGCCCTCGAAGGACACGAGCGCCAGCACCAGAGCGGCGGCAAGCAACGAAGCCAGGATAACCCACAAAGGACGCGCGGCGAAGTGGTTGCTGGATCTCATCTTCCTCCTCTGGTTCCGTGGCCGCTTCTGGCAGAGGCCCGGCTATGAAACGTGACTTGCGGCGGTCTCCCTGCGCCACACAAGTCATCGGACGCTCTGCGAAAACCTTTAGCGGTTTGCGACGCTCTCCCGGAGCCACGACGAAAACGGCTTGATGGATGTAGAACGAAGGCTTCGAGCGGTATATGATGCCGGGCATGCGCGATCCGGCTGTGCGGCCCCAGGTGCGCAGAGGTGCAGGTATGGGAGGAACACGCCGTTCGTGTCCAGGGATGCAGAACGGTGAAGAGAGGGGAGCGTCGTGGGCTTTACGGTAAAGGAGACGGTTTCCGGTAAGGGGCGAGCGGCGCTGGCCTTCGCCGCGTTCGTTGTTGTGTTCTTCGCCGCCACGTTCTTAACGGCGGCCCCGGCGTGGGCGCAGGCCGCGCTTACCGTCGAGAAGACCGACGATCCCGATCCGGTTGCGGAGGGGAGGATACTCACCTACACCATAGTCGTGACGAACACCGGGACGGAGGCCGCCACGGGCGTCACGCTCGTTGACAACTTGCCCGCGAACACCACGTTCGTGTCGGCCGAAACCCCCGACGGTACGTGCCCCACCCAGCCCAACCCCGGAGATCCCGGTGGCACCGTTGAATGCAACCTGGGCAGCCTGGGTCCGGACCAAGACGCTACCGTGACGATACGGGTGAGGCCAACGGCTCAGGCAGCAATCGCCGGTACCATAACCAACACGGCGACGGCCGACAGTAGCGAACCGCCGCCCCCAGTAGTTGCCCAGCAGCAGACCACCGTTACCCCCAACCTTACTGTAGTGAAGGAGGACTCGCCCGGCAGGGTCGAGGTGGGAGACCTCATCCGCTACACACTCACCGTACAAAACCGGGGAGGCTCCAACGCGGCGAACGTGCTCGCGGTGGACGAACTACCGGACCAGGTAGAGTTTGTATCCGCAGATGCCAGCCAGGGCAGTTGCGACGAGCAGCCGGAGGGCGTTGTCGAGTGCGATCTCGGTGTCCTTAATAGCGGTGCGACTGCCACGGTACGGATAATCGCTGAAGCACTTGAGGCAGGAAATCTGACCAACACGGCACGGGTCTCCGCCGGGGGAGTCGAGGGAGCCATTGACGACGATACGGAAACCACCCGCGTCGTCGGCGAGGACGGCGGCGATGGCGACGGCAACGGCGATGGTGGAGATGGTGACGGCAACGGCGATGGCAATGGAAATGGCGACGGAAACGGGAACGGCGACGGCACAGCCGGCGACCAGTACGACGACAACGACGGCCAGTACGAGGTCGAGTGCGCCGTGGACGACGATGATTGCGTCGTCATCGTGACCGTGCCGGACAAGAAGCTGCCGAACACCGGCGGCCTGCCGCTGGTCGGCGTCGTGGGCCTCGCGCTCGCCGTCGTGGGCGTCGGCGCGTCGGTGCTGCGGTCGCGGCGGTAGCTTCCGGGCGTATCCCGTGCGGCTTTCTTCGGTCAGGCGGGCGTTGAGCGAGGACCCGCTGCTGCGGGCGGGCGTCGCGCTGATGGCGCTGGCGCTCGCGTTCGCCGGGGCGGTCGCCCTCTACGCTTATCTCGACGAGCCGCCGCGGGAGGCCGTCGCGGCGAAGCAGACGGGGCCGGCCGCCGAGCCCTTGAAACGGGGCGATCCCTTGCAGGACGCCTACGTGCCGGAGGCGGGCGACGAGCCGGAGCCCGCGCCGGAGCCGGAGCCGAAGGCGCCCGAGCCGGAGCCCCCTCCCGAGCCCGAAGAGGAGCCGCTCCCGATACAAGCGGAGGACTGGCCGGAGCCGAGCGCCGAGGAGCTGGCGAGCCTGGAGAGGCCGCGCCGCTACCGCCTGCTGCCCGGCGCGATCATGGGCCTCACCATGAGGTCCATCGGCGTGATCAACGCCCCCGTCTTCGGCTCGGACTCCTCCCGGGCGCTGGATCAGGGGGTGGCGCACGTGCCGGAGACGGCGCTGCCGTGGGAGCGCGACCCGCAGAAGAACGTCTACCTCGCCGGCCACAGGCTCGGCTACTACGGCACCGGCAGCCGCCTGATCTTCTACGAGCTGGACGAGCTCTCTCCCGGCGACGAAGTATTGCTGCGGGACCGGCAGGGGCGCCGCTACCGCTACCGGGTGCTGACGTCCTTCGTCGCCGACCCTTGGGAATCGTGGGTGATGGGCGAGATCCGGGGCCGCGACCTGCTCACCTTGCAGACCTGCACCGGTCCCGGCTACACCAAGCGCCTGATCGTGCGCGCCGAGCGCGTCTAGCCGCGGGGCGCTCCGCGGCGGTATAACCTCCGGTGAGGATGAGCGAGCCTTCCGCACAGACGGACCCGTCCGCGCCCGAGCTTCTTCCGGGCGGCGCGCACCGGAGGCACGCCTACCCCGGCGACCTGGCGCGCTTCGTGCGCGAGCGTTGGGAGAAGGTGCCGGCCTCCGGCGGAGGGGCGGAGCACGAGGGGCGGTTGCCCGATCCGCCGGTGCTGGAGGCCCTGCTCTCGACCTGCTACCAGGCGAGCCTCTTGCGCGAGGAGGAGCGCCCGGTGGTCTTTCGCCTGATCTTCGCCGGCCCCGAGCTCTTGCCGGAGAGGGGCGGGCCGCCCGGCGGGCTGCACCGGCTGGAGTTCGCGGAGCCGAGGCCCTTCGACCAGAGGGAGCTCAGGCGGCTCTCGCCCGCCGCGGACTTCGAGCGGTCCCTGATCGGGGTCCGCCCCGGCGCCGACGGGGGGTTGGAGATCTGGGGTCTCGTCCACTCGGGGCCGCGGTGGCTCAGGCGCGTGCAGGGCGGCAGGGAGCCCTCCGCCCCGATGCCCCCGGTGCCGGTCGTGGAGGTCCAGGGGCCGGGGAACCTCCAGGTCTTGAAGGGCTCCGCCTCCGTGGCCGAGCTGGAGGCCGGCAGGCTCGCCGCCCATGACACGGACGTGTTCGCCTCGCGCTGGTTGCCGGACCTCTTCGCCGCGGTGCGCGCCGAGCTGGTCGTGCTGCACGAGTCGGGGCGCAGGGAGGCCGCCGCCTCGGGGGAGCCCTGGGCCCCGCTCGACCCGGACCTCAGCCGCAAGGTCTCCCAGCAGATGGTCAAGCGCCTCGTCTCGACCGTGCGCGGGGCACGCCACGGCGGCACCATAGTCATCGTCCCGCCCCACCGGGCGGAGGGGATCCTCTCCGGCGACCACATCGCCCTGAAGCACGCCTTCGCCGACGGCGAGCCCAGGAGGCGCTTCCGCACCCTCATAGTCGCCATAATGAACCGTCTGGCCCAGGCCCACGGCCGGGGCGAGGAGGCCTCCTACCCCAGGGCCGTCGGCTGGCGGGAGTACGTCGAGAGCGAGGACCGCCGGCTCGCGGAGCTGGACGAGGCGATCTTCGAGTTCGCCCACCTCGTCGCCGGCCTCGCCGCCGTGGACGGCGCCGTGGTGATGACGCAGCGGTACGAGCTGCTCGGGTTCGGGGGCGAGATCTCCGGCGACCTCCCCGCCGTCTCCTCCGTCCGCAAGTCCCTCGACCTGGAGGGCGAGATGACCGTCCCGGAGGGGACCGAGGAGGTCGGCACCCGCCACCGCTCCGCCTACCGCCTGGTCGGGGCCATGCCCGGCGCCCTCGTGGTCGTCGTCTCCCAGGACGGCGACGCCCGGTTCGTCAGGAACGTGAACGGCTCGGTGGTCTGCTGGGACCAGGCTTGAGGGACGCCCCGGCGCGGCCACCGGGACCGCCGTGCCTCAGAGCGAGCGGCGCTCGGCGCTGCCCCGCTCGATATCGGTGACGATGAGGACCGCCAGGCCCTCTTTTCCCGCCGCGGGCCCGTGCTCGGGGTCCAGGGAGCCGGTGACCGTGACCCTCTCGCCCTCGTAATCTCCGAGATCCACCCTCTCGCTCCTGAGCGCGTAGAGCTCCTGCCCGTTGTCGTCGCGCAGTACGTGGGAGGTCGCCCCGCCGCCCGCCTCGACCGTGCCTACCGCCTGCACCGCCTCGCTCATCTCCTACCGCCTCTCCTTGCCACCGGAAACCCCGCATCGGTTCCCCGAGCGCCGCCGGCAGAAACGCGGGGGCCGGGGCATCCGCGCCCCGGCCCGCAAGGTGCGTCTTTCGCGCTCAGGCGGCCCGTTCCATGCTCTCGGAGTAGGAGCCGGAGCGGGCGGCGCTGTTCATCTTGGCGCGGTGGTAGAAGGCCCTCTGCGCCGCTTCGACGTTCTCCTGCTTGCCGGCCCAGATCTCCATCGGCTTCTGTTGCAGGGCGCGGGCGTAGGAGAAGGAGAGCTGCCACGGCAGGTTCTCGTACATCCTGTTCATGGCGTTGAGGTGCTGCGTGGCCTGCAGGTCGGTCTGGCCGCCGGAGAGGAAGACGATGCCGGGCACCTTCGCCGGGACGCTGCGCAGCAGGCACTCGACCGTCATCCGGGCGACCTCCTCGACGCCGGCCTGCTCGGGGCACTCCTTGCCGGAGATCACCATGTTCGGCTTCAGGAGCATCCCCGAGAGCTCGACCCTCTGCTCGTAGATGCGGTCGAAGACGGCGTTGAGCGTCCACTCGGTGACCTCGTAGCAGCGCTCGATGGTGTGGTCGCCGTCTATGAGAACCTCCGGCTCCACTATCGGGACGAGCCCCGCCGCCTGCGAGAACGCGGCGAACATCGCCAGGCCCTCGGCGTTGGCCTCGATGCACTTGTTGGTCGGGATGCCCTCGCCGATGGTTATGACGGCGCGCCACTTGGTGAAGCGAGCGCCCATCTCCCGGTACTCATCGAGCCTGTCGGCGAGCCCGTCGAGGCCCTGGGTGAACTTCTCGTCCGGAGAGAGGGGAAGGCTGACGGTGCTCTTGTCCACCTTTATGCCGGGGATGATACCCTGACCTTCGAGCACCTTCGGCAGCGGGGTGCCGTCGGAGGCCTTCTGCCGGATCGTCTCGTCGAAGAGGATCACGCCGGAGAGAAACTCCCCGATGCCCTCGGTCGTGAAGAGCATCTCCCGGTAGGCGCGCCGCGTCTCCTCGGTGGACTCGATCCCCACCGCTTTGAAGCGCTTGCCTATGGTGCCGAAGCTCTCGTCGGCGGCGAGTATACCCTTGCCGGGGGCCACCAGCTCCCTTGCCGTTTTCTCCAGCCTCTGAAGGTCCATCCTTCTTCTCTCCTTCCATGAAAAAGCTTGTCAAGTTTCGTTTCGCTACTGTGCCTCTCCTCTTGGAGAACCCTTCGGTCATCCTTCCATCCGCGCCCGTCCGGCCAGGGACCAAACGGCGCATTCCACTCGTGGG
>JBFLXF010000133.1:0-6260 GCA_040757515.1 Actinomycetota bacterium | reverse complement strand
GGTCGGGGGCGCGCTGCGGGCGGCCTTCGCCCGGGAGCTCGGCTGGACCGGTGGAAATTGGAACGAGAGCATCCGCTCCAGCCTGGGCAACTATCACGACCTCGGCCCGCTGCGCTTCATGGGGCCTTATCTGTCGAAAGGTGAGGAGCTGCTCTTCCCCGCGCCGCTGCACCTGCTGCGCTCCGGCGAACGCCTGGCATACCTCAAGCCCGGCGGCGATGGACTACACACCGACATCGGGACGGTGAGGCTGCCGGAGATAGAGCCCTCTGCACAGGAGATCAAAGGTCTCAAGCCGCTTGAGAGTGCCTACCTCACGAAGAGGGGCATGGAGCGGGCGCTGCGGGGAGAGCTTCCCGATCAAAAGGAGATCCTGGAGGCTCCCAAGCTCTGGAAAAGCGAGCCCCGCGTAGGCATCCAGCGCGATCCCACCAGCCGCACCACCAAAGAGGACGCCCTCTACCAGGCAACCCACGTGCGCCTGGAACCCGGCGTGGCTCTTATGGCGGGGGTCGGGGGATACGATGGATCGGCGCCGGTCCTCGCCACCCTCGGCGGAGAGAGCAGGATGGTGGGGCTGAAAACCTGCGGTCCCCTTCCCTTTCCCGAGGCCCCGGCCCTCGAACCGGAGAACGGGGCGCTGCGCTACACCGTCACGCTCATCACACCGGCCCGGATCGAGGGGAGCGGTCGGAGAGAGCCCGGCGGAAGACTCGAGGGACTACCCGGCAAGATAGTCTCGGCCTGTGTGGGGAAGCCCGTCATGATCGGGGGCTGGGACTCGGTAAACAAGAGGCCGCTCGACCTGGTGCCGCACCTGCCTCCCGGCAGCACGTGGTTCATAGAGGCTTCAGCGAAGGAGGCGGGAAGGGTGCGGGAGATGCACACCAGACACATCGGCGAGAAGGGCGAGTGGGGTTACGGACAGATCCTGATAGGAGCGTGGAGATGAATGCGATGATCGTCGGCATGCTGGCGGAGACCTTCGTGCACCCGGGCACGGGACAGAACGTGGGCGCGATAGACCTGCCCGTAGCGCGCGAAGCGGCAACGGATTACCCGTTAATCGCGGGCTCGAGCCTCAAGGGAGCGCTGCTCGACGACTACAGGCAGCACGACGCAGAAGGAGCCGAGAGGATCTTCGGCAAGCAAGACAACGCGGGCGACCTCCTCGTCTCCGACGCCCGGCTCCTGCTCCTGCCGGTGCGCAGCCTCTCCAGCGCTTACAGGTGGGTCACGTGCCCGCACCTCCTGGAGAGGTTCGGCCGCGATCTGCGGCGCTCCGGAGAGAACACCTCGTTCAATATTCCCCCGGTAGCAAGCAAGCAGGCGCTCAGCCGGGGAGAGGGCAAGCTCTTCCTGGAGGAGCGCAGCTTCACCATCTCCGGGGAGGTGCCTGAAGGCGTGGCGACGGCACTCGGCTCCCTCATCCCCCACAACGAGACGAGAGACCGCCTTGAAGAACAACTGACCGTCCTGAGCGACGACGACTTCTCCTGGTTCGCCCGCTACGGACTCGCCGTACAGGCGAGGAACGTGCTGAATAACAACAAGACCAGCAAGAACCTCTGGTATGAGGAGACGCTGCCGCCCGACACCCTCATGTACGCGGTGCTCGGCGAGCGCAACGGCAAGAACGGCACGCTCGACGGGGTGAAGGAGAAGATCGGGGCCTACGTGCAGGTAGGAGGCAACGAGACCGTGGGGCAGGGTTGGTTCGCTCTGAAGTGGGGGGAGTGATGGCGGAGAAGAGGACCCTGGAGCAACGCCGCGCGGCGGACGCGCTGCAGAAGATAGAAGAGTTGCGCCGGGCGGGCAGAGGCGTGTACGGCAACTACAAGAGCTATGTCAGCTCGCTCCCGGCAGGCATCCTGACCACCGGGCTGGGGCAGGCAGCAGCAACACTTCTTGCCTCTGCAAAGATAGGAAGGGACAGACGCACTGTAGACAACAAAGCCTATGAGATGCTCTACGAGCATCTCTCCGGCTGGCTCTGCGGGGGCGATGAGGAGAGCCCTTACCCCGCAGGAGACCTCCTGGAGAACATCACCACCCACGACCAGGACAGCTACCTCCGCGCCCAGGCTGAGGCCCTGGCGCATCTCGTCTGGCTCAAGAAGTTCGCCGAGGCATTCCTCGAAGACGGGAAGGAGGAGAGCTGATGCGCCCGCTCTACCAGGAAGCAGCTGAGGCGAGACTCGAAGACGGTGGAAACACCGGCCTCTGGTACGACAAGTTCTGCGACAGGTGGAAAGACGACTTCTCCGGCCTGGGGGATGAGGGAAAGAAGAGCTGGATCACAGAGGTAACCGGAAACAAATGCGGCGATGAGAGGCTGCTGCAACGTACGAAGGAGCGCATGGCCCGGCTGCTAGAGAGTGCCGATGGGGAGTTGCTCTTCTACAAGCTGGAGTCGGACTTCGTGACCGGCCTCGGCCGTCAGCATCCGGTGGAGAACGGCTTCGCCTGGCACCCTACTCTAGGCACCCCGTATCTGCCAGGCTCCTCGGTCAAGGGAGTCGTGCGCGCGTGGGCTGCGCAGTGGGACGGGGCAGATGAGGCTACTCTAAAGCGTATCTTCGGCAGCGAGAGCAAGAAAGTTGAGAACTTCCAGGCCGGATCGGTCGTCTTTCTCGATGCCATACCCTCGGCCCCCGTGCGCCTGAAGGCGGATATCATGACGCCACATTACGGTCCTTACTATCAGGACGATACCGGCCGGACGCCGCCCGCCGACTGGCACAGTCCCAACCCCATCCCATTTCTGGCGGTCGAAGCCGGAGCGAGCTTCGTGTTCGGCGTCCTGCCACGGTGCAAGGAGCACGTAGCAGACTGTCAGAAGGTGCGGGCGTGGCTTGAAGAAGCCCTTGAGTGGACCGGAGCCGGAGCCAAGACCGCCGTAGGCTACGGCAGGTTCGCGCAGGATGTCTCTGCGCAACAGAAGTTTGAGAAGGAGGAGGAAGCCCGGCTCGAAGAGCAAAGGGCTAGACAAGAAGAGGAACAACGCCGGCAGGAGATCGAGGCGCTCACAGCAGGCAAGTCCGAGCTCTACAGGGAGCTCTACGAGGCGAGTGTCAAAGAGAACTGGCGGGAGGACAGAGAGGCCTTCGTCCGGGAGGGAGTCATCGAGGGTTGGCTGGAGAGGCTGGAGGCAGACCCGCAGCCGGATGCGACCGGCTACCTGCGGGAGCTCGTAGAGCTGCATTTCAAGGGGCTGCTACAGAACCCGGAGGCTAGGAAGGGCAAGAAGCAGAGACCCGTCTACAGCCAGAGACAGCGCAACCTCGCCAGACGCATGCTCCGGCTGCCGGAGGGAACGGAGTGAGGAAAGACGGCCCAAGAGTCATAGTCTCGACCTGCGGGACGAGCATCCTTACCAACGAGACGGACAACGAACGGCGGCGCCTGATCAACGGGCTCGCCAATTGCCAGGAGGGAGACCTTACGCCGGAGGAGAAGCAAACACTCGAACGACACGTGCGAGAACGGGAGCAAATGGTGGAAGAGGCGGACACCGGCCGGATCAAGCGCCTCAGCGCCGAGCTGAACGGGGTCCTCACCTACTATGGCGGCGCTCCCGAACCGGCGAGCGGCGGAGCCGACCTGCATGTCCTGATCACGAGCGACACCTATCTCGGACAGAGGGTCGGGGAGATTATCGAGTTGTGGTTGCGCTCTCGTGGGCTCGCGGTAGATGTCTGGAGGCCGTCCGGTCTCGTTACCAACGACCGCGACAGCTTTCGCGAGGCCATGGCGACGCTCATCCACCGGTGCGAGGATGTGCTGACCGACTATAGAAACAGCGGTTACCGCATCGCCTTCAACCTTACCGGAGGGTTCAAGAGCGCCCAGGGGTTCCTGCAAACGATCGGCATGTTCTATGCGGACGAGATCTTCTATATATTCGAGACTGGCTCGCTGCTTAGCATCCCTCGCCTGCCAATCAAACTCGATACCGAGGGTGTGATCGGCGAGCACGACAAAGCGTTCAGGCGTCTGGGTCTGGGCGAGGTTCTGTCCGCTGAAGAATGTGAGGGCATCCCCGAAACGCTGCTGTTTCAAGCCGGGCAAGAGGCGACCCTCTCGGAGTGGGGTACGCTCGTCTGGAAGCGAGGCAAGAAGCAGCTCTACGGCAAACGCCTGATCAACCCTCTTTCCGGGCTGCGCTACGCGCCGCACTTCAAGAGAAAGGTCGAAAGGCTTAACTTGACCGCAGAGAGGCTTGCGAGGCTCAACGAGCGGTTAGACGAACTCAGCCTGGTGGTACGAAAGAAGCGAAGCAACCTCCGGGGGTTGAACTTCAAGAAGCTCAAAGGCGATCCACGCCCGCCGTCCACGCACGAGTGCGACATCTGGTCCGATGACGAGCGCCGGCTGTTTGGACACTATGAAGAGGGAGCCTTTGTCATCGATGACATAGAGCGCGGCCTGCATTGATACGTAGCGGATGAAAAAGCCAGTCTACATCTTCAACGCCGGGGAGCTACAACGGCAGCAGAACACGCTGCGCTTCACGACCGCCGAGGGCAAGCGTTTCGTACCGGTGGAGACGACGAGCGAGATCCACGCCTTCGGCGAGGTGGACCTGAACACGCGCCTTCTGAACTTCCTCTCCCAGAACCAAATACCCCTCCACGTCTACAACTACTACGGTTACTGGGCCGGCTCGTACATGCCGCGCGAGCAGTACGCCTCGGGCCACCTCACCCTCGCTCAAGCCACCCATTACCTGGACCACGAGAAGCGCATGGCGCTCGCCCGCGCCTTCGTGCACGGGGCACTCGCCAACATAGAAAGGGTGCTGAAGTACTACGCCGGTCGCGGGGCCGGCGAAGCGGTGGGTGAAGCGGTGGTGGAGGTCTCGCGCAGGAGGGCGCAGATCGAGGCGCCCTCCACGCCCGAGGAGCTGATGGCGCTCGAAGGCGGGTGCCGCGAGCTGTACTACGGCTGCTGGGACGACATACTCAAAGGGGACGACTTCGCCTTCGAGAAGCGCACCCGGCGCCCTCCGGCCAACAGGATCAACGCTCTCGTCTCCTTCGGCAACAGCCTGATGTACGTAACCGCCTTGAGCGAGATCCACCGCACCCACCTCGACCCGCGTATCGGATTCCTGCACACCACCAACCGCCGCCGCTACACCCTCAACCTGGACGTCGCCGAGGTCTTCAAGCCGATACTCGTGGACCGCGTGATCTTCTCGCTCGTCAACCGCGGCGCCCTCAAGGCCAGAGACTTCCGCGGCGGGGACGAATCGGACGGCGTCTTCCTTACCGAGAAGGGCCGCAAGACCTTCCTCGAAGCCTACGAGGCCCGCCTCAGGGAGACAGTACAGCACCCCAGGCTCGGACGCGCCGTCTCCTACCGGCGGCTGGTACGGCTGGAACTCTACAAGATCGAGAAACACCTCCTCGGCGACGAGCCCTACGAGCCCTACGTCTCCAGGTGGTAGAGAGGACCCAAAGATGTTCGTGCTGATGGTCTACGACGTAGACGTGAAGAGAGTAACGAAAGTGCTCAAGATAGGGCGCAAGTACCTCAACCATATCCAGAACTCCGTCCTCGAAGGCGACCTCAGCCCATCCCAGTACCAGAAGCTCAAGCACGAGGTCACCAAGACCATAGACCCCGGCCACGACTCGGTCCGCTTCTACCTGCTGCGCTCCACGAAATACATGACCGTCGAGAAGCTGGGCATCCCTTCCCGCCCCGGAGACGCCGGCACGTTCCTGTAGTCAACCTCCGATAACGCAGAAACCCCAGAGGTTCGACGCAACCAGATTCACCTGCAAATCACCGTAAATCCGGCCGCCAACCCGCCCGCACACCAGCCGAATCGTCCACAACATCCTTGCGTAAAACCCCCGCAAACCGCTATATTTCCGGTTGGTTCACAGCCTACCTACGAGGATTTGAAACCCGTTCGCCGGCGAGGGGCATCCGGCGAGGCCGGAGAGTTCACAGCCTACCTACGAGGATTTGAAACGTGTGTGTACGGGTCGGGCGGCTCTAGCTGGCGCAGTTCACAGCCTACCTACGAGGATTTGAAACATGTCCTCCACCATCTCCGCGTAACCGCTCACGCTAGTTCACAGCCTACCTACGAGGATTTGAAACTCTGCCCGAGGGCCGTTATGACGCCGTCGAGGGTCTCGTTCACAGCCTACCTACGAGGATTTGAAACCCGACGATCCGCCCGTCCGAGTACGTGCGGCCGTAGGTTCACAGCCTACCTACGAGGATTTGAAACTGGAGAGAGC
>JBFLXF010000132.1:0-6269 GCA_040757515.1 Actinomycetota bacterium | reverse complement strand
GGCGGGGGATCCGGAATCTCGCGCAATCTCCCGGGATATCCCTCGTCGGCGAGCGTGAGCACCGCGATTCCCCTCTCCTCCAGCCTGCGGCGCAAACATTCCGGCTCGAACGACGCCTTCAGCTTGGAGACAGCCCGGACTGCCTTCTCCGTCATCCCGGCGCGCGCGGCGAGATCTTCTACGGATGCCTCCAGCAACTCCGCGGCCGAAAGATCCCCGAGACGACTCACCAGGCTGGCGCCGGCCCTCGCCTGAAGCAGCGAGAGAAAGAGGCAGGCGTCACGCTCGCTAGTGGTCAACGAGGCTCGACCTCCTGTAGTTGAGAGCCTCCGCGATGTGCCCGGCATCTATCTCATCTCTGCCGTCGAGGTCGGCTATGGTGCGCGAGACCCGCAGGACGCGATCGTGCGCCCGTCCGGAGAGCCCCATGCGGTCTATGGCGCCAAACAGCAACGCCTCCGCCTGCCCCTCCACGGCGCAGACCTCGCGCAGCCTGCGCCCGGCGAGCGTCGAGTTCGGCGCCCCCTGGCGGCGCAGCTGCACCTCGCGGGCGGCCGCGACCCGTGCCCGGATCTCCGACGAAGACTCGGCGGGCTCGCGAAAGCGCAACTCTTCGCGGGTGAGGCGCGGTACATCCACGAACAGATCTACCCTGTCCAGCAACGGACCCGAGATGCGGCTCTGATAGCGCTCGATCTGCCCGGCCGAGCAGCGACAGCTTCTTCGCCGGTCACCCAGGTAGCCGCAGGGACAGGGATTCATCGAGCAGACGAGAGTAAAGCGCGCCGGGTAACTCAGCGTCGCCGCCACCCGGGAGATGGTGACGTGCCCGTCCTCGAGCGGCTGACGCAAGACTTCGAGCGTCTTACGGCTGAACTCCGGAAACTCGTCCAGAAAGAGGACGCCGTGGTGGGCGAGCGAGACCTCTCCCGGGCGCGGATTGCTCCCCCCACCAGCCAGCCCGGAGGTCGAGATCGTGTGGTGCGGCGCCCGGAAGGGGCGCGCCCGGATCAGACCGCCGTTCGCCTCCCCGGCGGCGCTGTATACCTTCGTCACCTCGATGCTCTCCTCCAGCGTGAGCGGGGGCAATATCCCCGGCAGCCTCCGCGCGAGCATCGTCTTCCCCGATCCCGGCGGCCCGCTCATCAGCACGTTGTGTCCCCCGGCGGCCGCCACCTCAAGCGCTCGCTTCGCATACCCCTGCCCGGCGACATCCGCGAAGTCCTCCGCAATCACCTCCCCGGAGTCGTCGCTCTGTCCGGCAGGCGTGGGACGAACCTCCTCATCCCCGGCGAGAAAATCCACCGCCTCGCGCAACGTCCGCAGGCCATAGACCTCGACACCGCCTATGGAGGCGGCCTCCGCAGCGTTAGCCTCGGGCACCACGAGCCGGAGGGAGCCCTCGCGCCGGGCGCCCTCCGAGATCGAGAGGGCACCCCTAACCGGCCGCAACCCGCCGTCGAGCGACAGCTCGCCGACCGCCGCCACGCTCCCGAGTCTCTCCGGCGGCAACACCCCCGAGGCTGCGAGAATGGCGAGCGCTATGGGCAGGTCGAAGGCCGGCCCCTCCTTTCGCAGATCGGCCGGGGCCAGGTTGACGATAACCTTCTTAGCCGGGAACCTGTAGCCGCTGTTGGAGATCGCCACGCGCACCCGCTCGCGCGCCTCCTGCACTGCGGCGTCCGGCAGACCTACGACCGAGAACCCCGGCAGCCCCGCGCCCACATCCACCTCGACCTCTACCGGTAGGGCGTCTATGCCGAATAAGCTCAGACTACGGGCGCGGCAGACGGTCATCGGCGCAACGCCTCGCCTCGCACCTCGACCTCTATGCCAGCCCCTCCCGAAGACCTCACGCATACATTGTATAGCAACGCCTCCGGCGAGGCGAAGGAGCCTAGAAAGCGTCCTCGATGTGCTCGACGCTGTACCCGCCGGAATCTGCAAGTATGCCGACGACGTCGAAGCGAAGGGAATCGCAACCGGTTCTGCGTTCGCTCAGGTATTCCAGAGCGAGGGTCCGGATCTTCGCTCTCTTTCGCGGCGTAACGGCCTCCAGAGGATCGCCGTAGCCCGCGCCCCTGCGGAACTTGACCTCCACGAATACGAGCGTCTCTCCGTCGCGCATCACCAGGTCTATCTCCCCGCGACGGGTACGGAAGTTGCGCTCCACGAGTTCGTAGCCGCGCCGTTGAAGGTACCGCGCGGCGATCTCCTCCCCTCGCTGGCCGCTCCGGCGCCGGCTCAGTCGCCCACCCCGGCGTAGCTGAGCCGGTGCACGCGGCACGGTCCAAGCTGCGCGAGGGCGCGACGGTGCTCCGGCGTCCCGTAGCCGCGGTTCCTCTCGAAGCCGTAGCCGCCGTGCTCCTCGCACAGGGCACGCATCGCCCCGTCTCTGAGCACCTTCGCGACCACGCTCGCCGCCGCAACCGTCGCGCTCCTCGCGTCGGCGCGGGGCAGGCTCTCTATCCCGTGGCCGAGATTCAGATTGCCGTCGGCCAGAGCGCAGCCGTAGTGCGGAGCGAGAAGCGCAAGCGCCCCGGCGAGGGCCTCGCGATTTGCGCGCCCGACGCCGTAGCGATCCACCCACCACGCCGGAAAAGAGACCACAGAGGTCGCCCGCGCCCCCGCGAGCACCTGCGCGAGCATGGCCTCCCGCCGCCCGGCGGAAAGCGCCTTGGAGTCCGCCAGGCCAAAGACCCGCTCCTCGCTCAACACCACGGCCGCCGCCACGAGCGGCCCGGCGAGCGCCCCGCGTCCCGCCTCATCCGCGCCCGCAAGCGGTGCGGAACGTCCCAGTACCCACGCCGCGTCGAAGGCGTAGAGATCCGCGCACTCCTCTGGACGCGCCGCCAACGGCGTGCCGGGCTACTTCGCCTTCTTGACGCGAGCCTTGCGGCCGACCTTCTCGCGGATGTAGTAGAGCTTCGCCCGTCGCACCGCGCCCCGCGAAGCGACCTCTATCTTGGCTATCTTGGGCGAGTGCAGCGGGAAGACCCGCTCCACGTCCACGCCGAAGGAGTTCTTGCGGACAGTGAACGTCTCGCTGATGCCGCTCCCCCGCCGTGCTATACACAGCCCCTCGAAGACCTGGATGCGCTCGCGATTGCCCTCGACGACGCGGTAGTGTACCCGCACCGTATCACCCGGCTTGAAAGAGACGTCCCGCTGCTGCAAGTTCTCGCTCGTGATCATGCGCTTCCTCCCGTGGGTGGTGTCACTGGACGGCTAGGACGGCCGTTCTCCGGCCGCCCGAGCACGAGCGCGCTCCCGCGCCTCGCTCTCTCGCCAGGCGCGGATAAGCGCGTGGTTGCCGGATAATAGCACGTCGGGCACAACCTCACCATCCCACTCGGCGGGTCTGGTGTAGACCGGCGGACCCACCCGCCCCTCCTCCGAGAAAGATTCCCCGACAAGGCTCTCGGCGTTCCCAAGCACACCCTCTATGCGCCGCGCGACGGCGTCCACGAGGGCAGCGGCCGCGATCTCCCCGCCCGAGAGCACGAAGTCCCCCAAAGAGGCGGTCTCGGTCGCCAGCGCGCTCCGGACTCGCTCGTCCACCCCGCCGTAGCGACCGCAGATTATGGTCACGTCCTCACCCGCGGCCAGCTCGTTGACATAAGGCTGCGTGATTCTGCGCCCCCACGCCTCGGTCAGGACGACCCGCCGGTGCTCGCGCACCTTCCGGGCCGGCATCCCGTAGACCTCCTCCAGAGCCCGGGCCACCACGTCCACGCGCACAACCATCCCTGCCCCGCCGCCGTAGGGCATATCGTCTATGCGTCCGTCCGGAGAGAAGTCGCGCAGGTCGAAGCTGCGGTACTCGACTAGCCCGCGCTCTATGGCCCGGCCCACGACCCCGATTTCAACCATTGCGTCTACGGCCCGCGGAAAGACGCAGAAGACATCCACGCTACGCACGGCTACCCCTCCCGCGGCGGGCGCGCCACGAGCCGTCCCTCTCCGAGGCTCACCTTAGGAACGTGCTCCCGGGTGAAGGGGAGATACAGCTCTTCTGCCTCCGTCTCGATCACCAGAACCTCGTGAGCGGGCGTCTCGAAGGTCGCGGAGACCGTCCCGATCCCTTTGCCCGACTCGTCCACGGCGAGGAGGCCGACGAGGTCGGCGACGTAAAACTCTCCCTCCTCCGGCTCATCGAGTTCCGAGCGATCCAGGACCAGTTCCTCGCCCCGCAGCCTCGCGGCTTCAGAGCGGTCTCCGACGCCCTCCAGGTCCACCAGGTAGCCTTTAGGAGTCTCGCGGGAACGCATGATGCGACGGCGAATCCCCGCGATGAGGGGCTCAATGCCTTCGCGCAGGTGTCTGCCGGAACCTGAGGGACGCACGCGGATGGTCCCGCGAACCCCGTGGGGCGAGGCGACCACCCCGATCACCACCGGGTCAGAGAGGCGTTCCACCGCCTCTAGTCCGGAACCTCCACGTTCACGCGCTTGCCCTGCTTCACCGAGGCCGCCTTGACGACCGTACGGATCGCGTTTATCGTGCGGCCCCCACGCCCGATCAGGCGCCCCATGTCCTCCGGCGCGACCCGCAGCCGCAGATCCACCCTTCGATCGGTCTCCGTGCCGGTCACCTCGACCTCGTCGGGGTTCTCCACGAGCGATCGCGCGAGCAGCAGGACGAGGCTCTCGAGCCGCTCCACGGTCTAGAGGACGCCGGAGATCTTCAGCAGGTTCTTCACCTGGTCTGTGGGCTGAGCGCCCTTGCCGAGCCACTCGCGCGCCTTCTCCTCGTCTATCTTCACCTCAGAGGGCTGCGTGCGCGGGTTATAGGTGCCGATCCTATCTATAAACCGCCCGTCGCGCGGGCTCCTGGAGTCGGCGACCACGATCCTGTAGAAAGGATTACCCTTCGAACCGTGCCTGGCCAGCCTGATCTTTACCGCCATCAGTCTCTCCTTCCGTTCTGTAACTAGAGCTTGGGCATGCCCGGCATGCGCGGCATCCTGCCGCCCTTGCCCATCTGCTTCATCATCTTCTGCATCTGCGCAAACTGCTTGATAAGCTTCTGGACCTCCTGCGGGCTCGTCCCGGAGCCGCGCGCGATCCTACGCACCCTGCTCGGGTTCTGCAAGAGCTTCGGGTTGCGCCGCTCCTGGACGGTCATCGAAGTTACCATCGCCTCGACGCGGTTCAAGGCCCTATCGTCTATCTGCACGTCCTTGAGCTGCTGTCCGAGGCCGGGGATCATGCCCAGAAGTCCCGAGAGCGGACCCATGCGCTTGATCATGCGCATCTGCTTCAGGAAGTCCTCGAAGGTGAACTTTCCGCTCATCAGGCGCTTCGCGTCGGCCTCGGCCTCGTCGCGGTCCATCTGTTGCTCGGCCTTCTCGATGAGCGTGAGCACGTCCCCCATCCCGAGGATGCGCCCGGCCATCCGGTCCGGGTAGAAGTAGTCGAACTCGCTCATCTTCTCGCCCTCGGAGGCGAAGCGTATCGGGCGTCCCGTGACCGAGACAACCGAGAGCGCCGCGCCGCCCCTCGCGTCCCCGTCGAGCTTGGTCAGGATCATGCCGTCGAAGTCCGCATACTCCTTGAACGCCTCGGCGACCTCGACCGCGTTCTGGCCCGTGACCACGTCGAGGACGAGCAGGACGTGGTGTGGCTTCGCTGCGGCCCGCACGCGCTTGATCTCCTCCATCATCTCCAGGTCCACGACCTGACGACCGGCGGTGTCCACGATGACGAAGTCGTAGCCCTCGTCGCGAGCCTTCTTTATGCCGCGCTCGGCGATCTCCTCTGGAGGAGGCTCCGTGCCCTCGGTGTAGACCGGCACACCGAGTTCGCGCCCGATCTGCTGCAGCTGATCTATCGCCGCCGGGCGGTAGGTGTCGCAGGCGACGAGGTAGGGATTCTTTCCCTGCTTTCGCACGAAGAGGGCCAGCTTGCCTGCCGCCGTAGTCTTGCCGTGACCGTTCAGGCCCGCGAGCATCACCACGGTCGGCGGCCGGGAGGCGAACTGCAGCTTGTGAGCCGTGCCACCCATCAGGTTCGCCAGCTCCTCATTGACGATCTTGACGACCTGCTGGCCCGGCGAGAGCGCCTTCGAGACCTCGGCCCCGGTTGCCCGCTCGCGAACGTTCTTCACGAACTCCTTCACGACGCCGTAGTTCACGTCGGCCTCGAGGAGGGCCATCCGGATCTCGCGCGTTACCTTCTTTACCTGGTCCTCGGTGAGGGTGCCGCTGCCGCGGACCCCGTCGAGGGCGGTGTTGAGCCTCTCGCTTAACGTGTCGAACATAGTCTAAA
>JBFLXF010000131.1:0-6284 GCA_040757515.1 Actinomycetota bacterium | reverse complement strand
GGGAAGGCTGGACACGACCGGATCTGCGGCGGAGACGGGCAGGACGGGATCTCCGGTCGGGAGGGTGACGACCGCCTGGCCGGAGATGCGGGGAACGATCAGTTGCATGGCCTGGACGGGGCTGACCTTTTGCTCGGAGGCTCGGGCGACGACGAGCTCTACGGCGGTAAGGGCCCTGACGGCATAGCCGGGGGTCACGGTGAAGACGAGATCTTTGGCGACGGGGGAGACGACCCGGACCTGTTCGGCGGGGAGGGTATGGACATGATCAGCGGCGGCCCGGGGGATGACGACTTGGAGGGCGGCGATCAGCGCGACGAGCTCGTCAGCGGCGCGGGCGAAGACTTTGCCAAGGGCAACGAGGGAAACGACGACCTACACGGGGACGTAGGGCACGACACGCTGTTCGGCGGTAGCGGCGAGGATGGGCTCTCGGGAGGCGACGGGCCCGACGAGATGTTCGGCGGGGGCGCTGCGGACGTCTGTTTTGGAGGCCGGGGCACCGACCTCTGCGACGGGGGACCGCCCGGCGACCCCGTCCGCAATACGCTCTCCGATCCGGACATCTGTGACAAAACCGTAGAGCGCAAGCGGAGCTGCCACAAGGGTGATGTCCCGGCGAAATGGGTGGGAACCGTGACCGGGCAGCAGACCGGGGGCGGCGTCACCGACGAGTGGACGGCGCAGGTGACCTTCGAGCTCACCAACGAAGATCCCAACGACCCCGCCCTGAGCGGCGGCTACCGCTACCGCCCCACCGGATCGGTCACCTACCAGACATCCGGTGGATTCACCCCCTGCACCTACAGCGGCAGTGGCACGCTCGCGATCGGTCCGGAGGACGGAGTCCTCGACTTCAGCGAGGATCTGACATTGTACAGAGGACATGGAGCGCTCACCGGCCCGGGCAGCTCCTACCCGATCACCATCACCTGTCCCGATGGCAGCTTTTCAGGTCAGGGTCCCGTCTACGGCACGGGGTGGTTCAGCACGGCCACGAACGGCGACCCGAGCGACTACGAATCCACCACCCCTGGGGCCACCACGATCAGCGGCACCGGTTCGGGTGCCCCACAAGGGGCTCAGGCGACCTATAGGTGGAACTTCGAAGCGCGACCGTGAGGTGGGGCGCAGTCCGCTGGATATCTACGACGAAACGTCGAGGAGTGGAGCTACCGTGACCCAAGGACAGAAAGCAAGTGGAGATGGCCGCAGTTGATACCGTGGGGCTCGAGGTCAAGGACATATACCGCCATGTCGCCAACGACCCGAACGAGGACTACTGCTTCGAGCTGGGTGGCTGCTCACCGAGCGGCTCGGCTACCCCCGCCGACGGCCTCGACCGCGTCCTCGCCGGCGCGATCGAGTCGTTCGTGGGCGTCGGCTACTTCTTCGACATGGGCGGTCTGGGGCCGTTCTGGCGGTTTCACGGACGAAGCCTTCCGGCTAGAGATAAAGAAGGGGGTCAATAGATCGTAGAAGCGTAGAGCTCAACGAAGGTAACCAAAACCGGCCTGAGAGAAAGGAAAGAGGACACACCATGACCGAACAGAAGTCCGCCGGCGGTCTCGACTTCGAGACCCTCAGGCGCGCTCGCGAGCAACGGGACGCCGACCTGCTCCTGAGCCTCTACGCCGACGACGCCGAGGTGCGCATCGTCGACCGGAGCACCCCGCCGAGCTCGCCGAGGGTGCTGCGGGGCGAGGAGGCCGTCGGGTTCTGGAGGGACGTCTGCGGCAGGGAGATGACGCACCGCATCGAGGACGAGGTCATAGGCGAGGGACGCGTGGCGTTCAACGAAGCCTGTGAGTACCCGGATGGGACAAAGGTGCTGGCCGCCGAGACCCTGGAGGTGCGCGACGGCAAGATCGTCCGGGAGACGATCGTCCAGGCCTGGGACGAGTAGTCCGCCGCGAAGAAAGGCGAGAGGCCAGCCCTATACGACAACCGCCAGATAAGGAGAATATCCATGACCACGCTCAACGGGGTAAACGTGGACCAGTTGGTCTCCACGATCGACGCGATCAGAGAGAACCCCGACCTGGCCGAGTTCCGGTTCCGGGCCGAGACGGAGTGGATCGAGGGCGGCCACAGCCGCACCAGGATCCAGGGCTTCCACGGCGCCGGCGAAGAGGACGCCTCCCGCGCCGAGCCGTTCTACCTCGAAGGCGACGAGCCGCCGGTGCTCCTGGGCAACAACGCGGGTCCGAACGCGGTCGAGGCCGTGCTGCACGCCCTGGCCTCCTGCCTTGCCGTCGGGTTCGTGTACAACGCAGCCGCTCGAGGGATCAAGGTCGAGGCACTGGACTTCGAGCTGGAGGGTGAGCTGGATCTGCACGGGTTCCTGGGGCTCTCGAATGACGTGCGCCCCGGCTACAAGAGCATCGAGCTGACCTACCGGGTTGCGTGCGACGCTCCCCGGCAGAAGGTCGTAGAGCTCTGCGAGTACGTCCAGAAGACCTCGCCCGTGCTAGACATGCTCCGCAACCCGGTGCCTGTCTCCGTAAAGCTGGAAGAGGCCCGAACGAGGGCCTGATCTCCTGGCAATCTCTGAGGGCGGCCGGCGCGGTTCGCGGCCGCCCTCTCGCCCGTAGCGCACATCGACGCCGGGAGAAGGGACGATAAGCGGCCACATATTCGACGTGCCGGAGATAGATATATACGCCCTGAGCGGATAGACTCCGGACCGGACGAATAGCCGGGGCTCTGCTGGAGGCAGAGTTAGCGGCCAAGGTCGTCTCCGCCGGCTTCGCAGGGTTCTTCGGCGGCGCTCCGCAGATGGGGAGCGCCGCGAGTTTCGGAACTCCAGGCATCAACCTCCGGGCCCGCAAGGAGCGCAGAGAGAAAGAGCCGTACGCTACTTCGGAGACGCCGGGCTGTAAGGTTCCCTCCCGCACCGAAGCCACCCGAACAGGATCGAACGGCACGGCAGCCATGCCTCTGCGCAGCCGACATCTCCGGCAAGGCGAGGGTACCGCGTCACCGGTGGACGGTCGAAGCAGGCGAGGCTCGCGCATCCGCCAGGATTCGCCCTTACACGCGGGCCGGAGGTTCCTCCGAACGATTTGCGCTCCTCCGCTACCGTCCGCCCTCCGGGCGACGGCTGGAAGCTCCGGGCCGCGGGTAGAAGTGGCCGAGCAGGGCGTCCCACGCCCGGTCGGGCAGAAGCCGCCGCAAGCCCATGAACAGGTGCGCCGAGGGCGTGACGGCGTAGCGGGCGCGGGGCCGCTCCGAGCTGATGGCGCGCTCTATCGTCTCCGCGACCACCCCGGGGCCGCCGCCGAGCCCAAGGAACGGTCCCCGCTCGTAGTTCTCCCGAGTAACGCGCGCCACGGCGGCCTCGAAGGCGCCGTAGGGATCATCCGGAGCGCGGAGACCATCCAAAGAACCGGTGGCTGTCTCGGCGAAGCGGGTGCGGATTAGGCCCGGCTCGATGACGACGACTTCCACCCCGAAGCCCGCGACCTCGAAGCGTAGTGCGTCGCTTATGGCCTCGACGGCATGCTTGGTGGCGTGATAGTAGCCACCACCGGGGAAGGTCAGCCGCCCGCCCATCGAGGAGAGGTTGACGATCCTGCCCCACCCCTGCCGCCGCATCCCCGGCAAGACGAGCTGGCACATCCTCACCAGCCCGAAGACATTCGTCTCGAACTGGCGTCGCACCCTCTCCATCGGCACAGCCTCTATGGCGCCGGACTGGCTGTAGCCGGCGTTGTTGACGAGCACCCCGACCGCGCCCTCGGCCCTCTCCACCTCCTCCACCGCGGCCCGCATCGAACCCTCGTCGGTCACGTCGAGCGGGAGCGGCCTGCACCCACGCGCCGCAAGGTCGGCTATATCTTCAACGTCCCGCGCTGCGGCATAGACCGGCCAGCCGGCGCCCGAGAGACGCTCCGCAGCCGCCCGCCCGATGCCGGAGGAGCAGCCCGTGATCAGTACTGCCCTCGACACCGCGCTCTCGACCATCTAATCTTTGCACCTCCTCCCGTAAACGCCGGATCATGTGTCCACCATACGGCCGCCGAGCCTCGCGCCCCTCCCGGAGGCTCAAGATGCGCCACCCGAGTGCCGTTCTCCGGGACTGCGCGCAGACCTCACCCGCTAAGGCTCTCTCCCTCCGGTCCCCAGGCGAACTTTCACCCGCTTCAGGTAGAGGCTCGCGTACAGCATCAGGGCGTAGAGCAGGACCACCAAGCCCAGCATCTCCATAGACTCCTCTACCGTGGCGGCCGCCACGAACCAGAGGCTCTGCGGACCGTGCAACTCCCAGAAGTAGCCGCCGATCGCCTCCATGCCCAGAGCACCCCCGACGAAGATGGCCCCCGCCACCAGAAACAGGAGGCGTATCGGGGCGGGAAGGCCGATCAGGAACCTGAGATAGGCCAGCACGAAGAAGAACACGAGAACGGCCGCAGGGATGATCCAGGCGAAGTAGAGCAGGCCGCTAGTACCGAGCGCGGCGCGCAGAGGCTCGATGGTCTTCTCGTGCAGCCCGTACGCCTCGTCCACGAACAGGTACGCGAAGATCAAGGAGAGACCGACCCAACGCAGCGCCTGACGCGCGCCGGCCGGCCTGCTCGCGAGCGCGATGGCGCCCAGAAAATGCGCGCACAGCAGCAAGAGGTAGGATGTAAACACCGTCGGCAGACTCTTCTCGTTGTCGACGTAGAGGGCGTCCGCCGCACCCCGAATCAGGCCCCGTAACCAGCCCTCTCCGGAGGCACCCGACCACGCCTCGAAGAGGTGGTGGAGAACCTGTCCCAGAGTGCTCAAGGTCGTCAGGAGCACCACCGCCGCCGCCAGGCACAGAGCCGTCCCCCGGGCGAACCTTGGGGTGATGGCCAGCACCAGGCTCATCCCGGGCCCCCAGCAGAAGACGGCGGCCATGTATGCAGATCAACCATTGCAGGACTTATTACTTTAGTGCATCGTCAAGATACGCGGTGTCCGGACCGGTCCGACGCCCGCTCCGCAGACGGCTTGACAAAGCCTGTAGCGATATGTAAACCTTCACGCACATACGCAGTCGAGTGAGCGAGGGGCTTTGTTAGGAGTCTCAGAGGCGGAGCAGATAGAGGTCTCGGGCATGAAGCTCGAGGCCGTGCGCCTGCTCACTCCCCCCATCCACCCGCGAGTAGCCAGGCCCGTCGTCCTACCTGCCCTACGACTAATTACCAGGGCGGGCCGGGACGGCGTACCCCGGTCCGCCTAGAGCCGCAGGCGGGAGACGGTAGCTCCCGTCCGTCGGCCGAGGGTTTTACCCAACTCGCGAACTTCCGGAAGGATGGGATCACCATGGAGAACACCGCATTCAGAGTCGAATACAAACCCCGCACCGGCAGCGAGGCGATGTGCGAGGCGCTCCTGGACGAGGGGGTCGAGTACCTCTTCGGCTATCCGGGCGGCGCGATCATGCCCTTCTACGACGCCCTCCCCGACTATCCGCTAAAGCACATCCTGGTCAGGCACGAGCAGGCCGCGGCCCACGCCGCCGACGGCTACGCTCGGGCGACCGGAGAGGTCGGGGTGTGCGTGGCGACGAGCGGCCCCGGTGCGACGAACCTGGTGACCGGCCTCGCCACCGCGCAGATGGACTCGGTGCCGCTCGTGGCGATAACCGGTCAGGTAGGGCGCCCGGCGATGGGCAAAGACTCCTTCCAGGAGACCAACGTGATGGGCATGACGCTGCCCTTCACCAAGCACTCGTTCCTGGTCGAGGACCCGGAGGAGCTCTACCCGACGATCCGGCGGGCGTTCGAGATCGCGCGCAGCGGCAGGCCCGGACCCGTTCTCGTCGACGTGCCCAAGGACGTGCAGTTCGCCGCCGCGGGACACAACGGCTACAGGAGGCTGCGTGCGGTCGAACGGCCCACCACCGGCCCGGCGCTGGAGGCCGCGGCGCTGCTGCTGCGTAAAGCGAAGAGGCCGCTCATCCTGGCCGGACACGGGGTCATTCTCTCGGAGGCGGAGATGGAGCTGCGGCTGCTCGCCGAGAGGACGAGCACACCCGTAGTCACGACGCTGCTCGGCATCAGCGCCTTCCCGGAGGACCACCCGCTCTACATCGGGTGGCCGGGGATGCACGGGATGGCCAGCGTCAACCGGGCCATAGACCGGTGCGACCTGTTGTTTGCGGTCGGGATGCGCTTCGACGACAGGATCACGGGCAACCCCGAGAAGTTCGCGCCGAACGCGAAGGTCGTGCACATAGACATAGACCCCTCGGAGCTCGGCAAGGTCATAAAGCCGACCGTCGGCATCGCCTCCGACGCCAAGAGCGCCCT
>JBFLXF010000130.1:0-6302 GCA_040757515.1 Actinomycetota bacterium | reverse complement strand
CTCACGAAGTTGCCCATCGAGATGAACTTCAGGCCCGTGGGCGACTCTATCGGGAAGATCACGCCGTCCACCACGTTGGGCTTCTCCAGCGCCCCGAGCATCACCGGTACCGACGCCCCGTGCACGTCGGCGTCCAGGATCTCCACCGAGTGTCCGGCCCTATCCAGCGCCGCCGCGAGGTTGACCGCCACAGTACTCTTGCCGACCCCGCCCTTGCCGCTCACGACGGCGATGATGCGGGTCTTCGACTCGTCCCGGAACGCCGGCGCCAGCTCTGAGGTGCCGCCGTGCAACGAGGTCATCAGGTTCTGACGATCCTCGTCGGTCATCACGCCGAAGTCCACCTCGACCTCGCGAACACCTTCGATCATCATCAGCCTGTCGCGCACGTCCTGGGTGATGCGGTGCTTCAGGGGGCACCCGGCGGTCGTCAGCGCGACACCTACGGTGACCTTCGTGCCCTCGATCCGGATGCCCCGGACCATGTTCAGAGAGACGAGGTCGCGCCCGATCTCCGGATCCCTCACGTCCCGGAGAGCCTCCCGGATTTCGGCCTCGGAGAACCCGTCGGCGGGCGCGGTATCCTCCCGCCTCACGGCGCCGTCCGGTGGCCCCTCTCCCTTCGTCTCCTCCCTGCCCGCACGCCTGCGAAACCAGTCGACCACTCTCTCTGGAACCTCCTGTATCGCCGCCCTCAGAAGCTATGAGGATGGGCAAGATCAGCCGTCTTCGGGCAATAGTACCATACGTCCTCTCCGGCTCCGGGGCGGCTTCGCGCTTCTCTCATCGGCGCACCACGCGCAGGATCCAGCTCTTCGCAACGACGTTTCCGGCTGCGTCTCTGGCGACGATTCTGACCCTGTGGCGCCCGTAGGAGAGCCTTCTGCTCTCATGCCTCAGACGGTCGGTCTTGGCGTCGTACGAAAACCTGGTCTTCCGGCGCCCGTCTACATACAGGCGAATGCTCTTCTTCCGGAGATTCGTCCGCTCGTCGCGCACCGTAGCCGCTATGAGCGGTGTGCGGTCGCGGGTGCGCTTGGGCCTTACGGCCGAGATGGTCGGCTTCGTGGCATCGGCAGGGAGCAGGGCTGACTTGCCGTCCCGGTTCAGGGCGCCGGCGGCGTTCAGGCGCCCACCGGTGAGGAGCCTCCCTTCGAAGGCCGCTCTTCTGTCTACGGCGGCGAGGATGCGGTCCCTGAGCCCGGCGTTATCCAGGGAGGGGTATTCACCCTTGAGCAAGGCCGCCACACCGGCGACGTGCGGGGCCGCCATGGACGTCCCGCTGTAGTGACCGTACTTGCCGCCCGGCAGCGTGCTATAGATTGCTACGCCCGGCGCGGCCAGGTCCACCGAGGCGGCACCGTAGTTAGAGAACGGTGCGAGCCTGTCGCGGTTGTTGCTCGCAGCGACCGCGACTACGTTCGGCAGGCTGTAGCTCGACGGATAGTGCGGCAGCGAGTCGTTGTCCGCGCCGGCGTTGCCGGCGGCGGCGACGAAGAGATGCCCGGCCGCGTCCGCCCGGGCGATGGCCTCACGGAGAGTCCGGGAGTTCCATTCGCTGCCCCAGGAGTTGTTGGAGATCTTTATGCCCTGCGCGATTGCGTAGTCTATGGCGGCCACGGCATCCGAGACGTATCCTCCGTCCGGTCCCATGAACTTGAGCACCGCGATCTTCGCGCGCCAGCTCACGCCCGTTGTCCCTGCGTCGTTGTTGCCGGCGGCAGCGATGATGCCGGCGACGTGGGTGCCGTGCTCCTCTCCGTCCTCGGGGTCGTAGACACTTGCGTCTGCGTTGTAGAAGTCCCAGCCGTTGACGTCGTCCACGTAGCCGTTGCCGTCGTCATCCCTGCCGTTGCCCGCTACCTCACCGGGGTTCTTCCACACGTTGGCGGCGAGGTCCCGGTGCCTTACGTCCACCCCGGTATCTATGACCGCGACCGGTACGGCGGCCCCCGCCGTCACATCCCACGCCTCCGGCGCATCTATATCCGCGTCCGCTACGCCCGCCACGCCCAGGATCGTCTGCCCGGTGTTGTGCAGACCCCAGCTCCTGTAGTAATCGGCGTCGTTAGGCGTCTTCTCCGCCTCTATGCGGTAGTTGGGCTCCGCGTACTCGACTTGCGGCGACCTCTCGTAGAGGGCGACGGCTTCCCGCACGGCGAGCCCGGGCGGCAGATCAACCAGGCTGACCTCATCTCCGGGCAGCTCCTCCTCTATGCGAGCACCGTTTCTGCGGTTGAGCTCTCGAAGGTCTCGCCGCGTCGCGCCAGCTTCCATTCCGACTATGATCTCGCCGGAAGCAAACTCCAGGGCGCCCCGGTGCACGGGTCGGGAACCGGCCTCTCGCGTGGCACCCTGAAGAACCAACGAACAGGCCAGGATCATCAGGACGGCACCCGCCGTCAGGCTCAACCTTCGCGTGTAGCGCATGCCCGCAAGTCTCGCTCGTCCCATCCGGTCTCACACCGGTTATCGGACAAGCGCCGCAAGACTTTAGCGGGCGCCCGACAACGATCGCTTACGGCGTGTATTCGCCGAAGACCTCGCGCAGAGCGTCGGAGATTTCTCCCACGGTCGCCAGGTTAGCCAGGGCCTCCCTCATCGGATATAGGAGATTGTCCGAGCCCTCGGCGGCTCTCTTCAGGACCGCGAGAGACCGCTCCACGGCGAGATTGTCCCGGCTCTCTTTGAGGTCGGCGAGGCGCTCGATCTGCCTCTCGCGGATGGATTCGTCCACGGAGTGCAACTCCATATCAGGGTTCTCTTCGTCCTCCGGTGAGGCGTAACGATTGACGCCGACGATGATCCGCTCCTCCCGCTCCACCTCACGCTGGAAGCGGTAGGCGGACTCCTCGATCTCGCGCTGCATGAAGCGCTCCTCTATGGCCTTTACCGAGCCGCCCATCTCGTCTATGCGCTCGATGTAACGCCACGCCTCCTCCTCGACCGCGTCGGTCAAAGCCTCGACGTAGTAGGAGCCGGCCAGAGGATCGGCGGTGTTCGTCAAGCCGGCCTCGTGGGCCAGGATCTGCTGCGTCCGCAGGGCTATCCTCGCGCTGCGCTCGGTCGGGAGCGCCAGAGCCTCGTCAAAGGCATTGGTGTGCAGGCTCTGGGTGCCTCCCAGGACCGCCGAGAGCGCCTGCACGGTGGTGCGTGCGACGTTGTTCTCGGCCTGCTGAGCGGTCAGAGAGGAGCCGGCGGTCTGCGTGTGGAAGCGCAGCCTCATGCTCCGCTCGTCGGTCGCGCCGAAACGCTCCTTCATGATCTTCGCCCACATCCTTCGCGCGGCCCGGTACTTGGCGACCTCCTGGAAGAGGTCGTTGTGCGCGTTGAAGAAGAACGAGAGCCTGGGCGCGAACTCGTCCACCTCGAGCCCGGCTTCTACCGCAGCCTCGACGTATGCGATGGCGTTGGACAGCGTGAAGGCCAGCTCCTGCACCGCTGTCGAGCCCGCCTCGCGGATGTGGTAGCCCGAGATAGAGATAGTGTTCCAGCGCGGAAGCTCCCTCGCGCAATAGGCGAACATGTCGGTCGTTATGCGCATCGAGGGAGCGGGCGGATAGATGTAGGTGCCGCGCGCCAGGTACTCCTTGAGGATGTCGTTCTGGGTGGTGCCGGTGACGTCCTCCTTGCTCACGCCCTGCTCCTCGGCGACCAGAGCGTAGAGCAGCAAGAGCGCCGAGGCAGTCGCGTTGATGGTCATGGACGTGGAGACCTCCCCGAGGGGGATGCCGTCGAAGAGATCGCGCATGTCCAGGAGGGAGTCTATGGCGACCCCGACCTTGCCGACCTCGCCGAGGCTGAGCTGGTGGTCGGAGTCGCGGCCCATCTGGGTGGGCAGGTCGAAGGCGACCGAGAGACCGGTCTGGCCGTTCTCTATGAGGTACTTGAAGCGGGCGTTGGTCTCTTTGGCGGTCCCGAAACCCGCGTACTGGCGCATCGTCCAGGGACGGCCGCGGTACATCGTGGGGTAGGGTCCCCGTGTGTAGGGATACTCCCCGGGGTCGCCGAGCCTTTCGTCGTAGTCGAAGCCTTCGAGATCATCGGGCCTGTAGACCGGTTTAACCTCGATCCCGCTCTCCGTGCGCCGCTCGTCCCGGCGCTCGCCGACCTTACCCACGCTCCTTAGCCCCTCTCGCTAGCCTCCGCTCCCAATTCTACTAGCTCGGTAAGCACTCCGAAGGCCCCCTTGGGATGCACGAAGGCCATCCGGGTGCCGCCCGCTCCGATCCTGGGTTCCTCATCTATAAGCTCGACGCCGCGCCGCTTCAGCTCCGCAAGAGCCGCCTTTAGGTCGTCCACCTGGAAGGCGACGTGGTGAAAACCCTCGCCCCTCTTGTCGAGGAACTTCCCTACGGGAGAGTCCGGACGGGTAGGCTCGACGAGCTCGATCATGGACTCCCCCACCCGGAACATCGCCGCCTTTATGCCCTGCTCCTCGACGATCTCCGGCTCCGACGGCTCTACGCCGAAGGTCTCGGCGTAGAAGCGCGCCGCCTCCTCCACGTTCTCCACCGCATAACCGAGATGATAGATCCTCTTCAGCATCTTTCTCCCTCTGCTCGCCTGTCGTACAGAGTTTAAGGCCGGCGCGACCGCCTTTCCGGTAGAATCTTCCCGAGGCGGAGGCTGGGAGGAGGCAGAGAGAGAGTGGCAGAGTCGGTCATGCAGAAGATCGAAGAGCTCTCCCGCAGACGGGAGGAGCTGCTCGCGCGGGAGGGCGCGCACCGCGCCACCCGTGAGGACCGGGAGCTTCTGGCCCGGATAGACCATGATCTGCAGGTGCTGTGGGACCTCAGGCGCCGGGAGCTGGCCGGAGAGCGCGTGGACCTGAGCGAGGACTTCTACGACCGCTACGACCGCTATACCGATGGCGACTCGCCAGGGCGGTAGACCCGCCGCCTAGTACTCCTGGCGCGTGCTCATCTCCGCCCACTCCGAGGTGGCGGAGGCTTTGCTCAACAGCTTCTTGAGCTCCAGGATGTCGTCCTCGGAGAAGATAGACCGCTCGGCGTCGGGCACGAAGTTCATCTCACGACCATCGGCGTAGCGGATGACTATGCGCGTGATCCCGCCGTGGTCTCCGGCCCTGGCCTGCACCTTTCCAGACTTCAGGATGCCTCGCACATCATCTCCTATTCCCTCTCCTTCTCGGCCTTGCGAATCTCGTGGGCGATGGAGTCCATGTAGGTCGCCATCTGATGCAGCTCGTAGGATTCGAACAGGTCCCGGTCTTTGGGCCTGAAGACGTCGGACTCCCCATCCTCGAACTCGAAGACGACCTCCTTGATGCCGTAGGGATCTATGCCTCCACCCGCATCGAGCGGGCTCCCGCGCCAGTGATTCTCGTTCTCCAATTCTCCCTGGCTCCTATCTTTCTTACCGAGCGCCTCAAGTTGGGGAATGCCCCATCTCAAGGGGCCATCTTAACAGGATCGGCCCTCAACAGGGCTCTACAACGGCCACAGGGGCTCCGCCGCGACGAGCAGAGGCGCCACCACCAGCGCCGGCAGCATGTTCGCCACCCGAATCTCACTTATCTCCAGTATGGCCAGCCCGAGCCCCAGCAGCAGCACGCCCCCCGTCGAGGTCATCGCCAGGATCATGGGCTCGCCCATGAACGCGCCAAAGAGGGCTCCGGCGAACGTCAGCCCGCCCTGCACCAGAAGCACCGAGCCCGCCGAGAGCAGTACGCCCCACCCCAGGACCGAAGCGAAGGAGAGTGCGGCCACAAAGTCCAGCGCGCTCTTTAGCGCCAGCAGGCTGTAGTCGCCTGAGGTTCCATCCTGCAGCGAGCCCAGGATGGTCAGTGGTCCCACGCAAAACAGGAGGCTCGTCGTCACGAACGCCCGGCTCACCGGGCTCTCGTCCTTCGAGAATCTTTGCTCCAGGGAGTCGCCAAAGCCCCTTATCGCGCCGTCCATCCCAATCGCCTCCCCGACAACAAGCCCCAAGATGACGCTCACAAGCGGCACGAGCACGTTGTCGAACTCCAGAAAGCTCTTCACCCCGACGAGCAGCGTAACGAGACCGATGGCGTGCATCGCCGTCTGTCGCGTCCTCTCCGGCAGCCGGGCGCCGACGAACACACCTATGCCACCTCCTGCGAGGACGGCGACGACGTTGATCGCTGTCCCGGTCATCGCTGCAAGGCCTCCACGACCGCGCAGTATATTTCATGCTCGAGGGAGGCGGCGCCGGAACTCAGAGCTCCCCGGCGTCTTCCGTCCTACGTACGGCAGGGCCAGGGTCCCCGCGATAGCCACCGCCACGCAGAGTGGGGCGCTGCACGCGAACCACCC
>JBFLXF010000129.1:0-6307 GCA_040757515.1 Actinomycetota bacterium | reverse complement strand
TGCCGGAACAGGTTGCCCCTGTACTCCTTCTCCGGCACGGGCTCTCCCACGTAGTCGTCGGGTTTGGTCGAGAGCGGCGGGATGCGGCACAGGATGATCGCCAGGACGACCATGACCACCGTCACGCAGAGGAAGATCAGGGGAAAGTACCGCAGGAGGTCGAGCGTCGAGGCCACGACCGCGAAGAAGCCCATGCTCACCGTGGAGAAGCAGGTAGCGATGATGGCCGCCTCCCTCGCCGAGTACCGGCCTTCGTTGTACATCTTGTTGGTGACGTACAGTCCCACCGAGTAGCTGCCGACGTAGGAGGCTATGGCGTCGAGCGCTCCGCGCCCCGGCACCCTGAAGAGGGGTCGCATCACCGGGCGGGCGAGCGTGCCGACGAACTCCAGACCGCCGAACGCCGTAAACAGCGTGATGAAGACCGCGCCGATCGGGACGATGACCGCGACCGAGGCCACGAGCGTGTTGAACATCAGGCCTCCGGTGCTCTCCGCGAGTATCGCCTCCGGTCCCACGCCGAAGTAGATCATGACGGCGAACGCGCCGCCCAGGACGCGGAGCAGCAGAAACGCCGGCCCGGTCCTGAAGTAGCCGGCGTCGAACCCGCCGGTGCCCACGATTCCCCGCGCCTGCATCTCGGCGACGAGGCTGAGAACCACCGAGGCTAGTATCGCCAGCAGGCAGTAGAGCGCCACCGCCGCCGGGAACCCCTCCCTGATGTATCCGACCACAACGTCGAACGGTATCGTCCATTCGCCCCCAACCCTCACCGGTACCAGGAAGAAGAAGGCGCCAACCAAGGTCGCGGTCACGAACTTGAAGACCGCCCCGGTCTGCCTGCCCGTCGTAGCCGTGTTCTGAGTCCCCGTCATCTGGATCACCCCTTATCCCGTTTCGAAGAACCTCAGTCTCGCCGCCCGGTGCTCGAACTCCTCCAGCCGCTCCTGCGCCCTCTTTGGCGCCGCGTCCGAGAGCGCTTCTAGCAGCACCCCGGCGAGTACCATCGCCGCAGCCTGCGAGTCGAAGACGAGCCGGGTGCCGACCTCGGCGGGCAGCACCGCGTCGCTCGCCTCCTCCACCCTTCCCGTCGCCCGGTCCGCGACCGTGGCCACCCGCAACCCGAGCGACCGGGCGTAGGACATAGCCTGAAGCGTCTCCCGCGGGTAGCGGGGCAGCAGGAAGCACAGAACCCACTCACCACCCGCCCTCCGCGCCTGCGCGAGCCCGTCGAGAACCGTGCTGCCGCCATCGGTCAGAACCCGGACGGCCGGGTGGATCTTCCTGGCGAAATACCCGAAGTACGCCGCAAGCGGCGCGGAGACCCGCAGCCCCATCACGCACAGAGGCTCCGAGGCGGCCAGCTCCCGGCCAAGCCTCTCGATGACGCCGGACTCTGCCAGGTAACCCTCCAGCGCACGCAGGTTCTCTATCTCGGCCCGAACCGCGCTCTGGAACTTGTTGAGAGATTCTGCCTCAGAGCTTCCCGAACCGGAGAGCAGGATCCCGCGCAACTCTCTCTGTAACTCTCCATAGCCCCCATACCCCATCGCCGCCGCCAGGCGCGTAACCGACGGCTGGCTTACCCCAACCCTCTTCGCAAGCTCTATGCTGGAAAGAAACGGAGCCTCATCCGGATGATCCACGATGTAGCGCGCCAGCCTCCGCTGCGTCGGCGAGAGCCTCCTCCGCTCGAACAGCCTCTGTAATCCGGCCCGCCCGCCGCTTCCCGTACCCCGCCTCACCTCCGCGGATCTCTCTTCCACTCAGAGAACTTCCTTCCTCACCAATCTCCTTATGAATTGAACAATACACAAATCCGGTGCATTTCGCAAGAGAAATGAATCAAATAATTAAGAATGGGAGGTGTGTCGGGCATGGGCGTCCGGGAGGGGCGGAGGCTTGCGGGAGGCGGGTTGCCTGCGTTCGGGGCCGGAAGGCTGCGCCGGTTATCCTGGCGTTTGCACGCTCCACGCTACCTTCCCCGCCAGAGGATCCTTCTCCAGCTCGTATCGGCCATTCCGTCTGGCGAGGCGCAGGCGGTGCAACTCGCTGTCGGGTGGCAGGCACACGAGAGCCTCCGCCGAGGGGCCTTCTCCGTAGGCGACCAGTTCTATCGCGCTCCAGTCCAGTTGGTCGGTGCACTGGGCGAGGCGGGCGTGAGGGATGGCGGCGCCGTCCCTGACCAGCAGGATCGCGGGCACCTCCGGGGCGCGCAGGCGGTGCCAGGAGCCGCCCCGGCAGCGCTCGCCCGTGTGATAGTCGGTCCAGCCGCCGGGGGGCAGATAGACGTCTCTTTCGCGGGCCTCCTCGAAGAGCGGGGCGACGAGCAGGTCGGTGCCGAAGAGGTACTGGTCCTCGACGAGCCAGGAGGTCCGGTCCTCCGGGTATTCAAAGAAAATGGTTCTCAGCATGGGGTGGCCGTTGTTGGCGGCGAGGTGCGCCTGGGCATAGATGTAGGGCAGGAGGCGGTAGCGAAGCTCGACGATGCGGCGGAACTCCTTCGTGAATCCTTCGCCGAAGAGCCAGGGTTCTCTGGGCGGGGCGCCGTGGACCCGGGCGTGCGAGGTAAGGCAGCCGAAGGCGAGCCAGCGAAGGTAAAGGTCCTCGGGCGGAGCGTAGGGGAAGCCCCCAATGAAGTGGCTCCAGAAAGAGAAGCCGCACAGGCCCAGAGAGAGGCCGCCGCGCAAGGTTCCGGCCATGGCGGAGTCTGTGTTCTCGGGGTCGCCGCCCCAGTGGAGGGGGTAGCGCTGGCTGCCGGCCCAGGCGCTGCGGGAGTAGGCCACGCCCTCGCCGGTGACCTCTTCCGTGACGTCGAAGACCGCCTTGTTGTAGCGCAGGGGGTAGAGGTTGTGCTCCTGGATGCTGCTGCGCCGTTCGTGGTAGATGCCCGAGAGAGGCGCGGCCTCGCCGAAGTCTGCGGTGAAGACCGCGACGCCCATGCGCAGCAGGTGCCTGAGCTTGCTCTTGTACCACTCAACGGCCTCCGGTCTGGAGAGGTCCAGGATACCGTCGTCCACCGGCGGCTTGCCGTTGGTGCTCAGGATCAGATGCCCCTCCTCGATAGCCTCCCGGTGCAGTCTGTTGTTGGGGTTGAAGTACGGTAGCTGCCAGAGGCTTACCCGAAGACCGTCTTCCTTGAGGTCCGAGAGCATCTTCACGGGGTCTGTGAACCGGCTCGTCGAGAACGCGAAGTCGTTGCGGTGAGGGACCTCCGTCCAGCCGACGTCCAGGTGGATCACGTCGCAGGGAACTCTGTTCTGGCGCATTCTGCGCGCCGCATTGCGGACCTCCTCCTCCGAGGAGTAGCTCTCGCGGCCCATCCACAGCCCGAAGCTCCACAGCGGCGGCACCGGGGCGCGTCCGGTGAGGGCGGTGTATTCGGAGAGGACCTCCTTCGGAGAGCCGAAGAACAAGAAGAGATCCAGGGTGTCGTCGCCGACGAAGATGGTGGCGGCCCCGTCATAGGAGTGGCCGAGGTCGAAGGTGAGGGGGGCGCTCGAATGGACGAAGACGGCGTAGCCGCGGCTGCTGATGAAGAACGGCACCGGCTTGTACATGTGGGGTGTCTGCGCGCCGTAAGCGTCGTAGGTCCACAGCACGAGCCTCTGGCCGCGCTTGTCCAGGCGGGTGAAGGACTCGCCGCAGCCGTAGAGCCGCTCGCCGGGGCTGAGCGCAAGGGTGAAGGCCAGGACCCGGTGCAGGTTCGAGGAGTTGCGGACGAACGAGAGCGGCACGGGTCGCGAGTTCACTACCCCGCGCGTATCGGCGAGGTTCCAGGTGCGGGTGAGAGGTTCTCCGGAAGGATCGCGCAGCGTGATGCGGAAAGGGTCCGTCTCGACGACTACGGCGCCGTGAGCGCCTCTGTATCCGGCGGAGGAGCCTTCGGTGCGAACCTCCCAGGAGGAGTCGGAGGGGAGCTCACGGGCGAGCATGGGGGAGGCTTGCTCCCGGCGCGGGTTCTCCGGGCGGGCCGCGAGCCTCAGACGGACCGTCCGCGGGGTAATGAACGAGAGAGCGAAGGGGAAGGACTGGTCGTCCTCGTACTCGCCGGGCGGGACGTCCTCCCAGAGCTCGTAATCCTCCAGCTGCAGGGTAAGCTGATGGTAAGAGACGCGTTGCTTGAGGGCGTGACTCTTCCAGAAGATCTCGCCGGACGCCGAGTCCGGGTCGAACCTCTCCGCCTTTGATGCGATGAAGAAGTGGTTCATCTGCCGGGAGAACTCCTCGCTCACGTCTACCGGCTGGTTCTGCAGCTCTACCCCGTACTCGCCCATCGCTCCCTCCTCTCTCGGTACAGACGAGAATCTTAGCCTGCAAGAGAGTTCCCCGTCCGTTAGCGCTCCGGCGCGGACGGGTACGATAACTGGCGAGAGATCCGGGCCCGGGGAAGGAAGCCTTGTTCAGGATGCTCGACCATACCGCCGACGTGGGCTTCGAGGTGGAGGCGCCCACGCTCTCCGGTCTCTTCGAGGAGGCGGCGCGGGCGCTGCTGGCGGTGCTATTCGAGGAACCGCCGCGGGCGGGCGACCTGGAGGAGACCGTGGGCCTCTCCGCTCCGGATGCCGAGACGCTTCTGGTGCGCTGGATAAACGAGATCATCTTCCTGGTGCAGGACACAGGGTTTGTACCGGCGCGCGTCGAGGCGCGGGTGGAAGAGGGCCGGGAGCTGCAGGCCCGTCTCGTGGGGGCGCCGCTGGATGTGGAGGCGCAGGGCTTTCAGGGTGAGGTAAAGAGCGCCACCTTCCACGGGCTCGAGGTCGAGCGCGGAGAGGGGAGTGTACGGGCGACCGTGATCCTGGACGTATAACAGCTGCGAGGTGAGGCGATGGATTTCGAGCGTCTCTCGGAGAACAAGTACCGCATACCGCGCGAGGGCAGGATGCGCGCCGACGCCATCTTCTACGCCTCGCCCCGGATACTGGAGGACCTGAAGGCCGAGAACTACGCCTCCCTGGAGCAGCTCAAGAACGTTGCGACGCTTCCCGGCATCGCAGGCCCCGCTCTCGCCATGCCGGATGTCCACTGGGGCTACGGCTTCCCCATCGGCGGGGTCGCGGCCTTCGACCCGCAGCAGGGAGGCGTGGTCAGTCCCGGCGGCGTCGGCTTCGACATCAACTGCGGCGTCAGACTCTTGAGCTCGCAGCTGAGACGCGAGGAGGTCGAGGAGCGCAAAGTCTCTCTGGCCGATACTCTCTTCCGGGAGATACCCTCCGGCGTCGGCAGGGGCCGCAGGGACTTCCGGCTCTCCCGCGAGGAGCTTGCCGGGATCCTCCTGGAGGGGCCGGCGACCCTGGTCGAGCGCGGCTACGGCGAGCCAGAGGATCTGGAGCGCATCGAATCCGGTGGTCGGCTTCCGGGAGCGAACCCGGAAGCCGTCTCCGAGAGGGCATATGAGCGCGGGCTCTCGCAGCTCGGGTCGCTGGGCTCGGGAAACCACTTCCTCGAGGTGCAGTATGTGGATGAGATCTACGACGAGGATGCCGCGCGGGCGTTCGGGCTCGAAGAGGGGACGGTAACGGTCCTGATCCACTCGGGCAGCCGCGGTCTCGGGCACCAGGTCTGTACCGACTACGTAGAGCGCTTTCTGGAGGCGGCACCGAAGCACGGCATCGAGCTCGTGGACAGGCAGCTCGCCGCCGCCCCGATAGAGAGCGAGGAGGGACGGGCCTACCTGGGGGCGATGGCCGCCGCGGCGAACTTCGCATTCGCCAACCGGCAGCTCATAACCCACTTCACCCGGCAGGCCTTCGCCCGCACCGGCTTCGACTCTGCGGAGCAGCGTCTCGCGGTGCTCTACGACCTGGCGCACAACAACGCCAAGCTCGAGGAGCACGGCGGCAGGCCGGTGCTCGTTCACCGCAAGGGCGCGACCCGCGCCTTCGGTCCCGGCAATGAGGAGCTGCCCGGAGAGTTCCGGGAGGTGGGACAGCCGGTTCTGGTGCCGGGAGACATGGGACGCTACTCGTTCGTGCTGGTGGGCACGGAGGGCGCGATGCGCGAGACCTTTGGCTCCAGCGCTCACGGCGCCGGACGCAAGATGAGCCGGCGGCGGGCCAAGAAGGCGGCGAAGGGCCGGGACTTGATACGGGAGCTGAAGGAGAAGGGCATCCTGGTGCGCGCCGCCGGGCGGGCGACGGTGGACGAGGAGATGAGCGAAGCGTACAAGGACGCCGCCGACGTTGTCGGGGCGACCCACGACGCCGGCATAGGCAGGAAGGTGGCTCGCTTGAGACCCATGATCGTGGTCAAAGGATGAAAAATGCGCAGGCTCTTTGGGGAGGTGCGGAGAGTGTTCGGCGGAGAT
>JBFLXF010000128.1:0-6332 GCA_040757515.1 Actinomycetota bacterium | reverse complement strand
AGAAAGAGCAGACCCGCCCTCGCCGAGCTGTCTCTGGCCGCAAAGACAAGAGACCTTTTGGGAGCTTAGATGGATTGCAGAGTCAACAGGCTGATATTTTCTCCCCCTAACCCGGAAAGGGTAGCGTGATCCTGGTCACCGGGGCGGCCGGATTTATAGGGTCGCACCTCGTCGATCGGCTGCTGGAAGACGGGCTCGAAGTCGTAGGGGTGGACGCCTTCACCGAGTACTACTCGCGTGAGCGCAAACTCAAGAACCTGGCCAAAGCGAAATCCTCAGGCAGGTTCGAGCTCGTGGAGGGGGACCTTCTGAAGCTAGACCTCGCGGCGCTGCTCCGGGGAGCGAACAGCGTTGTGCACTTGGCGGCCGAACCCGGAGTCCGGTCCAGTTGGGGAGAGAACTTCTCCCGTTACCTGGAGCGCAACCTGTGGGCCACCCAGCGACTACTTGAGGCGCTCTCCGGGACGGGCACGGCGCGTATTGTCTTCGCCTCCTCTTCCTCGGTCTACGGGTCGGCCGAGGGAGGTCCGCTCAGAGAGGACGCTCCCAAGCGGCCCGCTTCGCCCTATGGGCTCACAAAGCTCGCGGCAGAAGAGTTGGTCGCGACCTATGCCCGGGAGCGAGGCGTTCAGGCGACGATTCTTCGCTTCTTCACCGTCTACGGACCCCGTCAGCGTCCAGAGATGGCCCTCTCCCGCTTTATCTCCGCCACGCTTCAGGGACGGCCCATCGAGATCTTCGGTGACGGCACGCAAGAGCGGGAGATGACTTATGTCTCGGATGTGGTCGAGGCGACTGTCTCGGCTATCGAGGCGCCTCCAGGAATCTACAACATTGGCGGAGGCTCCCGGGTCGCCGTTAATGAGCTGGTAGAGCACGTCCAACGAGCACTGGGAACCCGTTCGGAGGTCATCTACGGCCCCCCGGCCAGAGGAGACGTGCGTTCGACGTGGGCCGATCTCGAAAAAGCGACGAAGGTTCTTAGATACCGCCCGCGGATCGGCATCGAAGAAGGCATAAGAGCTCAGGTAGAGTGGTCGCTTCGGGGAGAGCTCGACACAGAGAGTCACGCCGCTCAGTGATGACCTTGTTGCCAGACAGGAGCGTAACGCACATCCACGGTCCGGAAGAGATCTCTTGGGGACCTGAAGAACTGGTCGTGCTCTGTCTGGTTCGTGACGGGCGCCCGTACATGAAGTCCTTCATCGAGCACTACTTCTCTCTCGGGGTCAAGCACATCGTCTTTCTGGACAATGGCTCGACCGACGGCACCGTACAGGTGGCTTCAGACTATGACGGCGTCACGGTAGTGCAAACGACGTTGCCGTACAAGAAGTACAGACACGAGATGAAGCAATATCTTCTGGAGCGATTCGCCATGCAAGACCGGTGGGTTCTGCTGGTCGACATAGATGAGCTCTTCGACTACCCCCGCTCTGGGGTGATAGGGCTCGCGGAATTCCTTGGGCGCCTCAATAACAGAGGCTACACTGCGGTCGTCGCGCAGATGCTCGACATGTTCCCGGAGAAGCCGCTCTCACCGGATCTCGCCGTCCAGAAGGACATGCCGCTCAAACAAGTCCACAGGTTCTATGATATCTCCAACGTCTTGATGGTGGACTACGGAAGGCACCCCTGGGTATTGGACAACGAAGTCTCCAACCCTGAGATCATGGCCATGAGAGGAGGTATTCGCAAGACCCTCTTCGACGCCAACGTCACCCTGACGAAACATCCCTTGATGTTCATGGACGGGAAGATACGCCCCATAGAGGACTCCGCCCACTGGACAAATGGAGCCCGGATAGCGGATATCTCGTGTGTGCTCTACCACTACAAGTTCATGGAGAACTTCTACGAGCAGACGCACAGAGCGGTCAGGGAAGAGAGCTATGCAAACGGTTCGGCAGAGTACAAGAAGTACCTGAGAGTCCTGGAGCATACACCGACCCTCCGGTTAAAGCGAGAGACCGCCACAGAACTCCAGAGCACAGACGAGCTGATCGCCAGCGGGTTCATAGTGGTCTCCGAGGACTACGAGCTCTGGGCCAACGCTAAAGAGGACGCCCTTGTGGCCGACCTCGCGCGTAACGATCCTCAGAGGCTCGCCGAAGCGTTTCTCAGGCTCAGAATGGAGACGCAGAAAGGAGCTCGTGTCACCCGCAGGCTCAACCGGGAGGTCTATGACCGCGGGCTAAAGATCGCGGAGTTGAAGAGCCGCCTGATGCAGCGAACGGAATCCCTGCAGAGATTGAGGAAGGAGCTCGCTCTGGTGCAATCTTCCAGGATCTGGAAGATCATACACAGAGTTGGGTTGGCCAAGAATAGGGCACTCAAGAGATGACGGCAGATGCCCATCAGGGAGAGCGGCGTGCCGGGAATAGGATCGTGAACGGAGGCGCGGCAAAACCGCTTCGAAGGGGAATCCTGCGGCTTGGCATAAGGCACGTCCACGGCCCGAAGAAAGTGGACTTCGAGAAGAACGAGCTCATCGTCCTCTGCCTCGTGCGCGACGGCCGGCCATATGTGAGATCCTTTGTAGATCATTATTTTTCGCTGGGAGCCAGGCACCTGATCTTTCTGGACAACGGTTCTACGGATGGCACCGTGGAAGCACTGCGGAAGTACGACAACGTGACGGTACTTCGCACCGGTCTCCCCTACAAGAAGTACAAGTACCTCATGAAGCAGTACCTCCACGCACGCTTCGGGCGCGGCAGGTGGTCTCTGTACGTAGATATAGACGAGCTCTTCGACTACCCGTACTCCGACGTAGTGGGACTTGACTCGTTTCTCGCCTATCTCAACAGTAAGTCGTATACGGCGGTCAGCGCGCATATGCTGGACATGTTCCCCGAACGGTTTCCGGCAGACGAGACAAACGGTGCAGATGAACCCTTAAAGGAGCTGCACAGGTTCTACGATATCTCCAAGGTCTGGGGGGGCAAAGCAAGCGACAACCCTCGCCTCAGTGGCAACCTCATTGAGAACGACGGGGTGATGGTATTCTCCGGCGGGATACGCAACGCTCTCTTCGGCATCACGCCCAACCTTACGAAGTTCCCCCTGATCTTCTTCGACGGCAAGGTAGTGCCCTCTAACGATTCGTCCCACAAGGTTGACGCGGCCAGAATAGCTGACGTCTCGTGCGTGCTCTTCCATTACAAGTTCCTTGGACGCTTTCACGAGCAGGCCAGACGAGCCGTAAAAGAGGGCAACTACTACGCCGACTCCTACGAGTACAGAAAGTACCTGGAGACGCTCGAAGAGAGCTCCGAGTTGAAGATCAAGAAAGAGACCGCCGAAGAGCTCGAGAGTGTAAACGACCTGCTGGGGAGGTTTCTGTTCGTCTCTAGGGACTATATACGCTGGGCAGACTCCGAAGACGAGAGCTATGTCCTGAGACTCCTGCACAACGATCCGCAGCGAATGGCCAAAGCGATCCTCGAACGCGGCAGGCAAATCAGGACCAGAGACCAGAGAATATGGGAACACGCAGAGCGACTTCGAGAGAAAGACGCAGAGATCCGGCGCCTGCGTCAAAGATTGAGGGCGCTGCAGGGTCATCAAGAGCAAGGCAGGCGGCCTGCTGTGCAGGTAGAGAACCTGCGCCGGCAACTCAATAGCATACAAAGCTCCAGAACCTGGAGGCTGATGAGGCTCATGCATCGCCTCAAGAGCGGGCTGAGGCGACAGGGCGGAGACTCCTAATCCGCCATTAGACGCAAGCCCGAGCATCGCGAGACCATAGATTGTCTGCCCCAGACGGGGCGAACCTCCGCTGCTGCTACGAGGAGCGCAACTCGCGCCAGATAGCGGGTAGTACCCTTGCCGGATAGCTCCAGGTTATGAAGGAGTCGCCATGCTCCCGGACACGGTACCGGATCGGAATCTCCTCCATCCGGAAACCCTTGCGCAACAGGTCGAGGCTCAAGACCTGAGCGTAGTTGTAGTCGTGCACGATCTCGGCCCTCTCAGCCGCCGCCCGCGAGAAGGCCCGCATCCCGGTCTGCCCGTCGGTCATGTGGTAGCCGGTCAACAGCACGAGCAACATCGTAAACAGGTGATTGCCGACCCGCCGGTGCAGGCGCATGCCGCTCGCTCCCTCCAGAAAGCGACTTCCTAACACGTAGTCGGACCTGCCGGAGAGGACCGGCTCGAGAAGCCGGGGTATATCCTCGGGTGCATACTCCAGATCGGCGTCGAGGTAGGCGACGGCGTGGGAGCCGTTCTCCACCGCCGCGTGCAACCCCGTGCGCAGCGCCGCCCCGAGGCCCCGGTTCTCCGGGTGGCTTACAACCTGCGCGCCGCGAGAGCGGGCGATCTCCGCAGTCCGGTCGGCTGAGCCGTCATCCACCACGATGGGCCGCAGCTCGTATCCGGACACCTCCACACTCGCGAGACGATCGAGCAGCTCCCCGATCGTAGCCTCCTCGTCTTTGGCCGGGATCACGACCGCGATATGGCTCACGGCCGCGTCTCCAGAGCCTCGGTGAGGACGCGCCCCGTCGAACCTCGCGGAGGCTCGACGCCGAGCAGGTAGCAGATCGTGGGCGCCAAGTCGAGGATGGAGCGGGGCTTCTCTACGACCTCTCCCCTCTTCACTCCGCTGCCCCACATGGCGAACGGAACGAAGCGCTCGCCCTCGGAGAGGTGTCCGTGAGCCCCGATACCACGGCCCTGACCGTGGTCGGCCATCAGGATCACGGCGGTCTCCTCGTCGAGGTAGCCGCGTTCCCCGCACCAGGCCATAAAACCCTCGATGAGGCGGTCGGTGATCTCGATCCTCTCTACGTACTCGGGGTAGTAGGTCCCGCGCACGTGTCCGTTCTGGTCCACCGCCAGGAGTTGCAGGACGAGGAGATCGGGGTCTCTCTCCTCCAGCTCCCTCTTCGCTGCGGCGATAAGGTTCTGGTCGATCTTGTCGTTGTGCGCGACGCTGGTGACGCTCGCCACGTCATCCCCGAAGGCGTCTATGAGATGCGCTATCCCGACGAGCCGCCCGCTCTTGCCCGCCCTGCGGAGTGCCTCGAAGACGTTCTCTACCTTCAGGCCGAGCTTGAGTACAAGGTTCGAGGTGATGCCGTGCCGCTCGGGCGCGGCTCCGGTGAGCATGGAGGAGAAGCAGACGACCGTGCGCGCCGGGTAGACGGTCTCCACGCTCTCGAAGACGACCCCCCGCGCCATCATCCGCTCAAGGTAGGGCTTCTCCGCCTCCCGGAAACGGTCGAGCCGGCAGCCGTCTATTACGACCACGATCACGCGTCTCGCCAGGGGCTCTCCCTCGTTCACGTCCCGGGTTGGCTCCTCCGGGTAGATCGGCCTCCAATCGAAGAAGAGCCGGTGCACCAGGTAGCTGGCGACTGCGGTTGTGGCCGTGAAGCCGAGCACGAGCCCGGCACGCCCGATCGTCAGCGGCTCCGCCAGCAGGTACTCCAGGGCGAAGAGGACGAGAAGCGCCTTCGGGATCTGCTCCTGGAAGTTTCCACTCGTCGAGTCCGGGTTCTCCAGCACGAGCCTCCAGAAGCGCAGGAAGTTGGTCTTCGGGGCGCCGGTGCGCAGGTGGTAGTAGAGCGTGCCCCAGAAGAAGACGGTGAAGAACACGTAGAGCCCGAGGGCGAGGAGCAGGGCCCCGGCATCCAAGAACCGGAAGACGGCGACGAAGGCGGCGAGGTAGGCCCACAGCGCCCACCGGAGCCTCAAGGGAAAGTCGTAGCGGACGAAGAGGACCACGAGCGGCGCCACCAGAACCAGGGCCGGCAGCGCTCGTGACCAGAACTCCCACCGCGACAGATCGAAGATGTGTAGCAGCAGGAAGGTGCCCACGACGAACACGGGGTGGAAGGATCTGCCCTCGTTAAGCACGTTCCAGGCGCGGGCGGCGACGATCTCAAACCTCGAGGCGGGCTTCATCGTTCCCTACCTTTCTTTCTCTACCGATCGCCGCAACACCCTCGTAAAACGCGAAGGGCGCGGCGGCGAGCGCGTACAGATACTTGATCGTGTGGCTGAGCACGGCGGCGGTGAACGCCTCTTCCGGCGGCGCCCCCAGGCCCGCCAGCACAAGAACCATCCCCGCTTCGTAGGTACCCAGACCTCCGGGCGCCAGGGGGACGGCCGTGACGAGCACGGCGACGCAGGTCGCCACGACCGCCCCGGCGAACGTCGCCTCCAGCCCCACGGCCCGCGCCGCGAAGAGCAGCACGCCCGCCTCCAACACCCATGCGGGCGCAGCCCACGCGAGTGTGACAGCGAGCGCTCGAAGCCGTACCTCCCGCAACGCCGCCCGGAGCTTCGCCACGGGCTCCGTCAGGCACCCAAGGGGCAGTGTG
>JBFLXF010000127.1:0-6340 GCA_040757515.1 Actinomycetota bacterium | reverse complement strand
ACCTGGTGCAGGACGCCTACTCGCTGCGCTGCACCCCGCAGGTCTGCGGGGCGGCGCGGGACACGCTGGCTTTCGCGGAGGAGATCGCCCGCCGGGAGCTCGCCTCTACCACGGACAACCCGCTCGTCCTGGAGAACGGCTCGGTGGAGAGCTGCGGGCACTTCCACGGCGAGCCGCTGGCCTTCGCGCTGGACTTTCTCGCGATAGCGGCCGCGGAGGTCGGTGCCATCGCCGAGCGCCGCACCGACCGGATGCTGGACCCGGCCCGCTCCCAGGGGCTGCCGCCGTTTCTGGTCCCGCGCGCGGGCACCAACTCTGGCTTCATGGTCGCCCAGTACACCGCCGCCTCCCTCGCCGAGGAGAACCGGCGGCTCGCGAACCCGGCGAGCACCGGCTCCCTGCCCACCTCCGCCATGCAGGAAGATCACGGCTCGATGGGCTGGAGCGCGGGCCTAAAGCTCCGCAAGGTGTTGCGCAACCTCGCCCGGATTCTCGCCGTCGAGGCACTCTGCGCCGCCCAGGCCCTGGACCTGCGCTCCCCGCTGGAGCCCGCCCCCGCGACCGGCGCCGCGCAAGAGCGCCTCCGGAGCGAGGTGCCGTTCGTGGAGAAGGACCTCTTTCTCGCCGCCCACCTGAAGGCCGCCGAGGATCTCGTCCTCTCCGGGGCGCTCGCCGGGGCCGCCGGAGAGGTGGTGGAGCTGGCGTGAGCCTGGATCGCATACGGTGCCGCATAGAGAAACTCTTCGCTTCCGCTCCCGACCCTCGCGGCGGGGCGACCCGGCTCGCCTACTCCCCGGAGGAGGCGAGCGCGATGCGGCTCGTGGCCGGCTGGGTCGAGGAGGCGGGCCTCTCCGCGCGCCTCGACCGCTTCGGGAACCTCTGGGGGCTTCCGCCCGCGGACGGACGGTTCGTCACCAGCGGCTCCCACGTGGATACCGTCCCGAACGGCGGTCGTCTCGACGGCGCTTTGGGGACCGTGCTCGCCGTCGAGGCCGCGGGCGCGCTGGACGGGCGTTTCGGCGTGCTGGTGTGCGCGGGAGAGGAAGCGCCCAGGTTCGGGGCCGGCACTCTGGGCTCCCGGCAGCTCGCGGGGAAGCTTGGGGAAGAAGGGCTGGGCAGAATGCGGGACGCAGACGGAGTCTCGGCGCTCGCGGCGCGGGAGGAGTTCCTGGACCTGCTCTCGGACATACCGCGCCTCGAAGACCCCGACCCTCTCTCCCGGGTCGCGGCGCACCTGGAGGTACACATCGAGCAGCGCCGGGGCCTCAAGGAGCGGGTCGTCTCCGTCGGGGTAGCGACGGCGGTGGCCGGACCGGCGCGCTACCGGCTGCGCTTCGTAGGAGAGAGCGGGCACTCGGGTGAGGCCCGGATGCGCGAGCGCCGCGACGCCCTGTGCGCGGCGGCGGAGGTGATACTGCTCGTCGAGAGCCTCGCCCGTAAAGCTTCCGCCACGGTCGCAACCGTGGGGACCGTGGCGGTGGAGCCGGGCTCCATCACCGCCGTCCCCGGACAGGTGGAGCTCGGCCTCGACGTGCGCGGCGCCGACCCCGGAGAGCTGGAGGAGATCGTCGCGCAGGTCGTGGAGCGGGGGCGGGAGATCTCCTTCGCCAGGGACGTGGAGCTCTCCGTCCGGCTCCTCTCCCGCTCGGGGCCAACGGTGCTGGACGGGAGGGTGGTGGAGCTGGCGGAGGAGGTCGCCCGCAGGGAGGGCATCCCGGCCGCAAGGTGCGTCAGCTACGCCGGGCACGACGCCCAGCACCTCGCCGGGCGCGTCCCCGCGGCCCTGCTCTTCGCCGCCTCGTCCAACGGGGTGAGCCACGCGCCCGAGGAGGAGATAGAGGATGTGGATCTGGAGAACGCCTGCAGGATGGTAACGGCGCTCCTGCCGGAGCTAAAGAGCGAGTACGGAGGAGAGAGATGACGGATCGGACGACCACCATACGGGCCCCGCGCGGGAGGGAGCTCTCCTGCAAGGGCTGGCATCAGGAGGGCGCCCTGCGGATGCTCATGAACAACCTCGACCCCGAGGTCGCCGAGCGTCCCGAGGAGCTCATCGTCTACGGCGGCACCGGCAAGGCCGCCCGCAACTGGGAATGCTTCCGGGCCATAGTGGACGCCCTGCGGACCCTCGACGGCGACGAGACCCTGCTCGTGCAGTCCGGCAAGCCGGTGGCCGTCTTCCGCACGCACCCGTGGACGCCGCGGGTCCTTATCGCTAACTCGCTACTCGTCCCCGAGTGGGCCGACTGGGAGACCTTCCGCGAGCTGGAGAGGGCGGGGCTCACGATGTACGGGCAGATGACCGCCGGGTCCTGGATCTACATCGGCACCCAGGGCATCCTCCAGGGCACCTACGAGACGTTCGCAGCCCTCGCCGAGCAACGCTTCGGCGGCACCCTCAAGGGTCGCATCTGCCTGACCGCGGGCCTCGGCGGGATGGGCGGGGCGCAGCCGCTCGCGATCACCATGAACGAGGGCGTGGCCCTGTGCGTTGAGGTGGACCCGCGCCGCATAGACCGCCGCATCGAGCACCGCTACCTCGACGAGCGCATAGACGACCTCGACGCCGCCATCGAGCGCGCCGAGGAGGCCCGGCGGGAGGGAGAGCCTCTCAGCATCGGCATCCTGGGCAACGCGGCCGAGGTCTTCCCCGCCCTGCTGGAGCGCGGCTACGTCCCCGACGCCGTTACCGACCAGACCTCGGCTCACGATCCTCTGGGCGGCTACATCCCGGCGGGCTACTCGCTGGAAAAAGCGGCGGAGCTGCGCGAGGCCGACCCTGAGCGCTACGTGCGCGAGGCCCGCGCCTCCATGGCCCGCCATTGCGCGGCGATGGTCGGTTTCCAGGAGAGGGGCGCGGAGGTCTTCGACTACGGGAACTCTTTGCGCGCCGAGGCGAAGCTCGGCGGCTTCGAGCGAGCCTTCGGCTATCCCGGCTTCGTCCCGGCCTACATCCGGCCGCTCTTCTGCGAGGGAAAGGGGCCGTTCCGGTGGGCGGCGCTCTCAGGAGATCCCGACGACATAGCCGCAACCGACGAGGCCATCCTCGATCTCTTCCCGGAGAACGAGCGTCTTGGCCGCTGGATCCGGCAGGCCCGCGAGAAGATCCGCTTCCAGGGCCTCCCCGCGCGCATCTGCTGGCTTGGGGCCGGGGAACGGCATAGGGCCGGGCTCCGCTTCAACGAGCTCGTCGCCGACGGAACCATAAGCGCCCCCATCGTCATCGGGCGCGACCACCTGGACTCCGGGAGCGTGGCCTCCCCCTACCGGGAGACGGAGGGGATGAAGGACGGCTCCGACGCGATAGCCGACTGGCCGATCCTAAACGCCCTCCTGAACACCGCCTCCGGCGCGAGCTGGGTCGCCGTCCACCACGGCGGGGGCGTCGGCATCGGCAAGTCCATCCACGCCGGGGCGCAGGTGGTCGTGGACGGCACCGAAGAAGGAGCGTCCCGCATCGAGCGCGTCCTCACCAACGACCCCTGCATAGGCGTCGTCCGCCACGCCGACGCGGGCTACGAGAGGGCCAGGGAGACCGCCCGCGCCCTCGGCATAGAGATGCCGATGCTCGGCCGATGAGGCGCACCCTCCTGCCGGATCTGGTGCTGGACGCCCGCGGGGCGCGCTCCGGGGTGGGCGTCACGATCGAGGGCGGGCGCGTCGTCGAGGTCGGCCCGGCTACGGACGGCGAACGCCTGCCGGGCCGGGCGCTCGCTCCGGGCTTCGCGAACACCCACAGCCACGCCTTCCAGCGGAACCTTCGCGGGAGCGTCGAGCGCCTCGACCCGGACCACCCCCACGACGACTTCTGGACCTGGCGCGAGCGGATGTACGCGCTGGCCGAAGGGCTCGACCCGGCCTCCATGCGGGAGGCCAGCGGGCGCTGCTACCGGGAGATGCTCTCCGCGGGCTACACGAGCGTCGCCGAGTTTCATTACGTCCATCACCGGCCCGGCGGCGAGCCCTACGATGACCCCAACGCTATGGCCAAAGCGGTTGCGGAGGCCGCGGAGAGCGCGGGCATAAGGCTGCTTTTGCTCCCCGCCGCCTACGCCCGCGGCGGCATTCCCCGCTTCCGCGACGCCTCGGTGGAGGGTTTCCTCGAACGGGTGGAGGAGCTCCGGGCGTGGGCGAGGGAGCGCCCGCTGGTCGAGGTGGGAGTCGCGGCGCACAGCGTCCGCGCGGTGCCGCGAGGGTGGTTGGAGGAGATCGGGACGTACGCCAGAGAGCGGGGCCTTCCGCTGCACGTCCACGCCTGCGAGCAGCCGCGCGAGATCGAGGAGTGCGTAAGGGAGCACGGGATGCGTCCGGTGGAGCTGCTGGCGAAAACAGGCTTTCTCGGTCCCGGGACGGTAGTCGTGCACGCCACCCACGCAAGCGAGGGCGAGCTGGACCTGCTCGCAGAGCATGGCTCAGAGATCTGCGCCTGCCCGACGACCGAGGGCAACCTGGGCGACGGCTTTCTGCCGGCGGAGGGCATCCTGCGGCGCGGGATCGGGCTCTCCATAGGATCGGACTCCCACGTCAGGGTGGACCCGTTCGAGGAGCTCAGGGAGATCGAGACCAACGCCCGCAGGCTCTCCGGCCGCAGGAACGTCCTGGTTGCGGAGGACGAACTCTCACCTGCCCCGTGGCTGCTGAGCGCCGGATGGGGACGGGAGGGAATCTCGCCGGGGGACCCCGCCGACCTCGTCGAGATAGACCTCGAACACCCGGCGCTCGCCGACGTGGAGCCGGAGGATCTGCCTCCGGCGCTCGTCTTCGGCGCCGGGAGCGATGTGGTCTGCGGGGCCTGGGTCGCGGGCCGGCGGGTCTACCCGGAGGAGAGAGCGTGAGCGAGACGAACCTCCTGATCCACGACCTCGAAGCCGCCGTCTCCCCGCGCGGCAGCGGCCCCCTGCGCGGTGAGGACCTCGGCGGGCTCGAGATCCACGCACCCGCCTCCATAGCCGTCTCCGGCGGCCGCATCGCCGCGGTCGGCGACCCGAAGGAGGTGCTGCGCGCCTTCCCGCCCGGGCCGGACTGCGAGACGGTAGACGGCAGGGGGAAGGTGGCGCTTCCTGGATTGGTGGACTGCCACACCCACGCGGCCTTCCTCGGCGACCGGGCCGGCGAGTTCGAGCTGCGCTGCCGCGGGGCGGACTACGAGGAGATCCACGCCGCAGGCGGTGGCATCCTCTCCACCGTAGAGGCGACGCGCGCCGGGAGCGAGGAGGAGCTGCTGGCGGCCACGAAGCGGCACCTGGACTGGCTGCTCCATCACGGCACCACCACCGCCGAGGTGAAGAGCGGCTACGGCCTCGACAGGGAGACCGAGCTCAAGATGCTGCGCGCCATCCGCGCCGCCGGGGAGGAGCATCCCGTGGACGTGCACCCCACCTTCCTCGGCACCCACACCGTGCCTCCGGAATTCTCCGGAGCCGCCGAGTACGTAGAGTTCGTCGTCGCGCAGGTGCTCCCGGAGGCCGCCCGGCTCGCCGGGGCCGCCGACGTCTTCGTCGAGCGAGGCTCCTTCGAGGTTTCCGAGGCCAGGCGCTACCTCGAGGCCTGCTCCGGCTACGGGCTCGACCTGCGGCTGCACGCCGACCAGTTCTCCGGGCGCGGGGCGGTGCCGCTCGCCGTCGAGCTCGGCGCCCGCAGCGTGGACCACCTGGAGAATACGAGCGAGGAGGGCGTACGCGCCCTGGGCCGGAGCGATACCGCGGCGGTCCTGCTGCCGGCGTGCGCGCTCTTCCTCGGCCTGCCTGACCCGCCCGCCCGGGCCCTTATCGAGGAGGGTGCGATAGTCGCTCTAGCCACGGACTTCAACCCGGGCAGCTCCTTCTGCTCCTCGCTCCCCGTGGTCATGAACCTGGCCTGCACTCGCCTCGGTCTCTCGCCCGCCGAGGCTCTGTGCGCCTGCACGGCCAACGCTGCGTACGTGCTCGGTATCGACGGGGAGATAGGCCGCCTCGCCCCAGGCTACCGGGCCGATGTGCTGGTGCTGGACGCCCCGGACTGGCGCTACATCGCCTACCACCTGGGCGGGGACCATTACGCCGCGAGGATAAAGTCCGGGCGGCCTCTCGACGTTGCGCCGGAGGCGAACTGAAGAAGCGCAGAGCCCGCAAGTCTCCGCGCTTTCAGCGACCAGCCTGGAGGTCCGCGGTAGACGATGCTATGGCGGTCTCTCAGAGGATCACCACGAAACCCCGCGTGTCCGGGAGCGAGGACGCATTCAGCCGTCTAAACACTACCTCACAGAGGGGGAATTCCGTTCTCGCGGAAAATGCACGCGCGACCTCTACCATAACGCTTACCATAACCGAGCGGGGTTCAGGGGTTTATGGGGTTTGGCGCA
>JBFLXF010000126.1:0-6351 GCA_040757515.1 Actinomycetota bacterium | reverse complement strand
CTAAAGCGTCTGTCATAGCGATTGGTCCACCGTGCGGTAACCGCAGTGGCCGAAGAACCCGCGGACGTCTCGGGAGGTGAGCTCGTCCAAAGCCTGACCCATCGCCTCCACGAGCGCTTCCCGGCTGTGCGCTTCGGCCTTGCGCAGCAGCCCCTTGACCTTCGAGAATGCCTGCTCGATGAACCAACCACAGTGCGCCTGTATACTGCCGCTTCTTCATCGGGGCGCACGATCATCGCCTCCCTGCGGTTCGATCCACTTCCTATGAGTATGGTATCCGCGGGGTAGTTCATGCAACCGCTGAAGCCGCTCAAGCTCCGCCTCATCGGCCCACACCACCCAGCGTCGAGCGTGACCCTGCAACTGCCGGCTGTTTACCCATCCACGACGGACCCACGTATACAGTGTCTGTTTCGGCATTCGAACCCGCTCGGCCAGCTCCCCCAGCCACCACTCGTGCTCGCCGAGAAGTCCTTGCGGCGGTCGTCGGCGTCCCTCACGCTGGCATAAACCCAGCCGCCTCATGAGCTTCTGAACTCCCTGCTGGCCAAACCCCTCCACCAGCTTCGGAGAGCGGTAGTCTTCTTCATCGAGGTGGGCTTGCTTCACGTCCGTGGACAGGTAGAGACTTGGGAGTGACTGTCCATGGAAAGGAGAGCAGGTGCCGAAAACGAAACCGCCCTACCCGCCGGAGTTCAGACGGGAAGCCGTCCGGATGGTCCGCTCGTCAGGGAGGTCCATCTCGGAGGCCGCTCGAGAGCTCGGGGTGTCGGCCGAGTCTTTGAGGAAGTGGGTCAAGCAGACCGAGATCGACTCAGGCGAGCGCGAGGGCCTCACCACCGACGAGCGAGAAGAGTTGGCTCGCCTCAGGCGCGAGAACCGCGTACTCAAGCAGGAGAAGGAGGTCTTGCGAAAAGCGGCGGCCTTCTTCGCCAGGGAAGACGGGATTCGGTGAACCTCTTTAGGTTCATCGACGCGGAGAGGGCCTGCCTGCCCGTGTCGTTGCTGTGCCGCATGCTCGGGGTTTCCCGCAGCGGCTACTACGCCTGGAGATCCAGGCCGCCGTCGAAGAGGAGTCGGGAAGACGCCGCCCTCACCGGGCGCATCGTGGACATCCACCGAAGGAGCCGGGAGACCTACGGCTACCCCAGGGTCCACGCCGAGCTTGTGGCCCTCGGGGTCCGGTGCGGCCGTCGGCGGGTGGCCCGGTTGATGCGCGAAGCAGCTCTTGCGAGGCTGCGTGCGCGGCAGGAGGAGGGGCACCACCCGCACGGATCGAGGCGCGGTTCTGGCCCCGGACACCTGGTGCGCAGGAAGTTCTCGGCCGCCGAGCCAGACAGGCTTTGGCTGGCGGACATCACCTACGTCAAGACCGACGAAGGTTTCCTTCACCTCGCCTTCATCCTGGACGCCTGCTCCCGCAGGCTGGTCGGCTGGTCGATGGCTTCTCACCTGAGGACCGAGCTGGTGGTCGATGCGCTCGAGATGGCCCTCTGGAGGCGCAAGCCCGCGGGCGGGCTGATCCACCACACCGACCGCGGCTCGCAATACACCGCGCTGTCGTTCGGCAAGAAGCTCGAAGAGGCCGGGATCGTGCCGTCGATGAGTAGGGTGGGATCAGCGCTGGAGAACGCCATCTCAGAGAGCTTTGTCTCCACCCTGAAGTGTGAGATAGGGGTGAGTCGCTGCCCTACCCGCCAGGCGGCCCGGGCATCGGTATTTGAGTTCATCGAACTCTTCTACAACAGGGAGCGCCGGCACTCCTCGCTGGGTTACCTGAGCCCGGCTGAGTATGAGCAGGTTATACTGGAGGAGGCAGCGGTGGCGTAAGCGAAAATCGTCCGCTCATCGGGGGTAAGCCCAGAACGCTATAATCCCGGTGCCGGAGCTACGGTCGAAGTTCCCAGTCCAGGTCTATGCCTTGACAGGGAGAAGCCAACGTAGTCAAAAGCATATCGAGCGGCCACACGATCGACGTGTCCCACAGAGATGGTGTGAGGCGATACAGCGGTCATGGAGGGGAGAGGTTCCTTACCTTTTCGAAACTCCGATGAGCTCCAAAGTAATCGAGAGTTCCGTAACAGCAGGCACGATCTGCAGAGAGGAGGACAATGGAGATCAGCATCGCGTTACCGCACACGGGGAAGTTTGCTTCCCCCGAGACCATAGCTTACGCCGCGAAGGAGGCGGAGCGCCGGGGGTACGCTACGGTGTGGGTGCTTGAGAGGCTTCTTCGTCCGATCGGCCGAGGTCCGTCGCCCGAGAGACCTTCTCTTGCCATGCCGGAGTCCTATGCCAACGTGTACGACCCGCTCGAGACGCTGGCCTACGTCGCGGCGAAGACAGAGCGCATCAGGCTGGGTACGAGCATCATCGACGCCCTCTTCCACGTGCCGGTGATCCTCGCGCGGCGCTTCGCCACGCTGGACCGCCTGAGCGGCGGGCGCCTGATCGCCGGGCTGGGTCAGGGCTATTCGCCGGAAGAGTTCGCCGCGGCGAACGTGCCGATGTCTCGGCGTGGCGCAGGCTTCGAAGAGTTCATCGAGGCGATGCAGGCCGTCTGGGGACCCGACCCAGTACACTTCTCAGGCCGCTTCTACGAGATACCGGAGTCCCAGATCAACCCCAAGCCGGTGCAGGAGGGCAGTCCGCCCATCCTCATCGCCGCCATGCAGAAGCCGGCGGTCGAACGTGCCGGTCGCCTCGGCTTCGGTCTCAATCCACTCGTACCGAGCTGGGAAGCCCTCGAGGCGGCGGTGGGCGCCTTCAGGGAAGCGGCGCGCACCGCGGGCCACGACCCTGTAACCCTCCCGGTGGTGGTGCGCTCCAACACGGCGGTGGGCGAAGAGATTGCGGAGGATAGGCCGCCTCTGGGCGGCTCGCCCGAGCAGGTTGCCGAGGACCTTGAGCGGTTACGCCAGCTGGGGGTGGACGAACTCTTCTTCGATATGAACCGCTTCTCCATACCGGTGGAGGAACAGTTCCAGGCCGTCGAGCGCCTGCGCGAGCTGGCCGCCTAAACCTGTCCGGGGTTACCGGGGTACGCGCTCAGCTTCTGAGGCCTACCCCGGAGCGGAGGGCTATCTCTTCGAGGTTGGTCCACTCCATGCCGCGCGTGCCGCCCTCGATCTCGTGGACGATGTCAAGTACCGCGGCGTTGACCGGGATAGGGATGCCTTGCTCCTGCCCCGTGGCCACGATCTGGGCCACCTGCATATCCACCTCGGTCTTGCGCTTCTTGACCTTCAGGTCGCGCCAGATGCCCATGTGCTGCTTTATCGAGTTGCGCCAAGAGTCGGCGAGCGCCGAAAGAGTCTCGTCTGCGCGAGGCTCCATGTCGTCGCCCGGGGCGAACTTCTCCGGCTCGAACTCCCCTATCGGCTCGACCCTGTCCACCTGCGTGCGCGCCACCAGATACGCCTCGGCGCACACGGCCCGGCAGAGGCGCCTCCCCAACTGGTCGTCTATGACCTCCGCCACCGGAGCGTCGACACAAGAGACGAGGAAACCAAGGGCGCCGAAGACCAGCTTGCCCCAGAGAAAGCCCCAGATGTTGTCGGTCACGCTGGTGGGCATCGCGTGCTCCAACGCCTCCCTCAAGGCTTCGACGCGAGGAGTGATCTTGCCGTCGAGCTCGCCGACGTGGATCGTCTCCTCGTAACCCAGCTGGATCAGGCCGGGCTCGAGGAGGTCGGCCCCGAAGTGCACGAAAGAGCCCACCGTCCGCTCCACCCCGACACGCTCGGCGATCAGGACCTCGTTCAGGCCGTTCTGCAGCGAGAGGACGTAGCCGTCCGGCGCCAGCAGCGGCACTATGCGGTCCATGGCGGACCCGGTGAAGTGCCCCTTCACGCACAGAAACGTTGCCTCAAGCAGACCCTCCAGCTCCTCGGGAAGGATGACCTTGGGGTGGAAAGTCTGCTCTCCGCGCACACCGGTGATGCGCAGGCCGCGCTCCCGGATGGCTGCCACGTGCTCGGGGGCCGAGTCGACCAGGGTCACGTCGTACCCGGCGTCGTCCAGGTAGGCACCGATGGTCCCCCCGATCGCTCCCGCGCCGACGATGGTGATGGGTTTGTCGCGCAGATCACCGTCTGCCACGTTCTTGCCTCCTTCCTCAATCATCATGGTGTCGATCCGCCCTCGAAGCTCGTCGTCACGAGGCGACATATGCTTCGTGACCCCGGACTTCCACCTTCGTGCCCATGTGAGACGAGTGTTCGGCCAGTCTGCCCAGCACGGCGTCCGCTTCGGCGCCCCTCGCGAACTCCGGTTCTCCTCGGGCGTTCATCCGTACCGGTCTGAAACTGACTGAAGCTATCCGGTTTCTCGCCACCTTTAGCTCCAGTATGACGGTCCGACGCGCTGCGCCGGTTTCGAGGCTGGACAAGTCGTAGGGAGGGTAGCTGCTGGTCAGCTCCGTCTCCCTGTCTTCGCTCATGCTGTGAAAGAGGAAGTGCCCCAGGCTATAGGCGATCAAGCCGTCCTTATAGCGTTCCACCCCGTGTACGACATGCGGATGGTGGCCCACCACGAGATCCGCTCCGGCATCGATGAGTGCACGGCCCAGCGGTCGCTGGTAGTCGGCCAGCAGCCCTTGGAACGCCGCGCACCACCCGTTGGGGATACCCCAGTGGACGTGGACTACGACCAGATCCGTCTCCTCCCGGGTACTCCGTACGTGCTCGCAGGTCCGTCGAACATCCTCTTCTACCGCCTCCGTCTCCACCCAGGGCGACATGCCGGGCTGCTCGTCCAGGCTTACGGCGTCGACGTAGAAGCGGCTGCGGACCCTGACCGGCGCGATCCCCGGCCTCCCGGGTCCCGCGGCGAACCCGGGAGGGAGCGTGCTGGCCAAGCCGAAGACGGCTACGCTGGCCTCTCCAACCGAGACGAGGGCCGGCTGCGTGGCCTCTTCCAGGTTTCGCCCGCCGCCGACGGCGACGACGCCGGCGTCGCGCAGCACAGAGAGTGTATCGTAGAGCCCGTCGGTCCCGTAGTCGAGGGCGTGGTTGTTCGCGACTGTCACCAGCCCTATGCCCACGTCGCGGAGCGAGGGCGCGACCTCGGGGCCGGCGCGCAGGGTGATGGCCTTGTCGGCGGCGGACCCGCCCGTGGTGAGCGGGAGCTCCAGGTTGGCCGTGGACAGCTCCGCCGAGCACAGGTGATCCCAGACCTCGCTCGAACCGGGTGCGGCGGGATCCGGAGGATACAGCGGAGCCATGTCGCTCACCGCGATCAGAACGGGATCGTTACCCGACTCGATCACATCCGCGCTCAGGCACCCAAGCCGGGGCGCAGGCTCTCGCCGACCTGCGCCAGCTCGTGCATGACACGGTTCCGCCGACGCACGAGTACCGTCGTTATCTCCCTCTCCTCGTCACTCCCGCGGTCGGTGAGTACCAGCCGATCGATCGGCGCGAGCAGCGGCACCGGGGGCTGGGGTACGGCGGGATCGTGGTCGAAGGGGTCCGACCGGGCGTAGTTCAGGCGCACGAGCCCCAACTCGGCGCGCCTCACCGCTTCGTTGAGCTCCCAGACTACCTCCGACCCGTCATCTTCCCTCGTAGCTTCCAGTCGCCGCTGGAACCTGTCCGCGAGCTCCGCGACTTCCTCCGCCCTGGAGACGGCGGAGGAAAGGTCGAAGCGCTCTCCGGCCTTCTTGCTCCAGTTGCGGAGGTGACGCAGCAACTCCTCGGCGGAAGCTCGAACATCCAGGGGAAGAACCGCCTCCGAGAGGAAGCGGTGCGCGACCACGGCATAGATCCGAGCGTCCCGGGCGAGGAACTCGGAATCGAGCTTGTCCGGCGTGTCCTCGGTGGTGTGCCACCACCACCCTACGCCGCCCCCCTTCGCCCCGGGGCCTCCGAGGAGCGCGGCGACGTCCCCGGCAGAAGCATCCTGACCCGCGGGCTGCTCGGAGACGAACATGAACCGGGTGGGTTTGCCGATCGACATGAACGACTGGTCCCCCGAGCGGCCGAAGCGCGACCCGCGGAACTCCTCGCCGGCAAGCGCCCGGATGACGTCGGCGGCGACCCCACGGGTCTCGGCCATCGCCTGCCCTTCGGTTAGGACCGTGGCCCCGCGACCGCCCGGCGAGTCGGTGTTCAAGTGCAGCACGCAGTTCTGGTGGAGCTCTTCCCAGAAGTTGTCCGCGTACCACGTCGAGCCAGCATAGCGACCGTGGGAGTGTCCGGACCAGAAGGCGAGCCTGAGGCTCCGGCGCAGCCTCTCTCGGTGCGGCAGTAGGACCCGGAGCACCTCGAGCATCAGGGCGTTGGCGCTGCCGTTGTCCATGGCCCCGTAGTGCCAACAGTCTATGTGCCCGGAGAACAGCACAAACTTCTC
>JBFLXF010000125.1:0-6373 GCA_040757515.1 Actinomycetota bacterium | reverse complement strand
ATCCCCACCGCCAGCTTGCCTGCGGGAATATTCTTGTTCACAACGCTCCCGGCGCCCAGGTACGCGCCATCTCCTATTGTAACCGGCGCTATAAGGTTCGTGTTGATGCCGGTGAAGACCCTATCGCCTATGGTGGTGCGGTTCTTGTCTATTCCGTCGTAGTTGGCGGTGATGGTCCCGGCGCCGAGATTGGCGTCCTCCCCGATCTCCGCGTCGCCGACGTAGGAGAGGTGCGGGACCTTGCTGCCGCGGCCGACCCGTGTGTTCTTGAGTTCGCAGTACGCTCCGACCTTCGAGTCTGCCTCGAGCACCGTACCGGGACGCAGGTAAGCGTAGGGCCCCACGCTCACGTTTCCGCCGATGTACGCGCCGCGACCGACCGAGTGCTCCACTCGCGCACCGTCCTCGACCACAGTGTCGAGCAGGTCGGCGGAGGGTCCTATCACGCAGTCCGAGCCGATCTTCGTCCGACCCCGCAGGAAGGTGCCCGGCAGGATCACGGTGTCGCGCCCGATCTCCACCGACGCCTCGATGTGGGTCGAGACCGGATCGCGCACCGTTACCCCCTCGCGCATGTGGGCGTCGAGGATGCGACGCCTGAGGATCTCCTCGGCCCGCGCGAGTTGCGCCCGGTCGTTGACCAGGTTCGCCTCCTCAGGGTTCTTCAGCCGGTAGGTCACGGCGCGGCTGCGGCTGCCGATGATCTCCAGCGCGTCTGTCAGGTAGAGCTCGCCCTGCCCGTTATCCGCTCCGATGCGGCCTATGGCGTCCCGGATCTCCGGCAGCCCGAAGGCGTAGAGCCCGAGGTTGACGAGGTTGATGCGGCGCTCTGTCTCGCTCGCGTCGCGCTCCTCGACGATCCTGACCACCCCGGCGTCCTCTATGACCCGCCCAAGCCCGGTCGGGTCCTCCATCTTTGCCACCAGCACCGTCGCTCCAACCCCCGCCGAGACGTGCCGCTCCAGAAGCTCCCCGAGCGTGCGATCGGAGATCAGAGGTCCATCGCCATTGACCACGAGGAGCACGCCCTCCTCCTCGTCTATGGCCTCGAGCGCCACCCGCACTGCGTCGCCGGTACCGCGCTGTTCCCTCTGGAGCACCGTCTCGGCATCCTCCGGAAGCACGGCCCTCACCAACTCGGCCTGATGGCCGACGACCACGATCAGACGCTCCGGCACGAGGGGCCTTAAGGCTCCGATGACGTAGTTGACCATCGGCACCCCACAGAGGGTGTGCAGCACCTTCGCCCGGTTGGACTTCATCCGGGTTCCCTTGCCGGCGGCCAGGACCACGGCGAAGACCGGCGACGAGGTCTCTCGCTGGGACATGGTCTTTCGGAGACTCCTTCGTTCGATCGGCCAGAGGACGCGGGGACCGTGCCTGCTGGGGCGGCAGGATTCGAACCTGCGATCCCGGGACCAAAACCCGGTGCCTTGCCACTTGGCCACGCCCCAGAGCGCACCGGACAGGATGACCCGCATCCGCGACGGTGGCGATTATACCGGAGCGCCTCCGCCCCGTCAGCGCGCCAACGCCTCTACGCCCGCGCTCACCGGCTCGCAGACGCAGCGGAACGGCGCACTCATCCTCCCCGCCGCCCTCCGCGCGGTCCTTTCGTCTTCGAATACCCCGAACACCGCCGTTCCCGTCCCCGTCATCGCCGCTCCCAGAGCGCCGGCCCCCAGGAGCCGCCTCCCGTACTCCCTCACCTCCGGCACCAGCTCCGCCGTGACGGTAGTGAGGTCGTTTCCGACCGAGCTGGCGAGGGCCTTCAGGTCGCCCGCCTCCAGCGAAGCGACGACGGGGCCGACGGATCCGGGCGCTCGCCCTCCGGACCATTCGTCATAGAGACGGTAGACCTCGCCGGTGTCCGCGCCCTTCCCGGGCATGATTATCACCAGCCAGTGCTCCGGCGGCGCGGGCAGCGCCGCGAGTCTCTCTCCCACCCCCTCTGCGAGCGCCGTCCCCCCCGCGACGGCGAACGGCACGTCGGCGCCCACGGTCGCGCCCACCTCCCGCAACTCTGCCGCGCTCAAGCCGAGGCCGAAGAGCTCGCTGAGTCCGGTGAGTACCGCTGCGGCGTCCGCCGAGCCCCCGCCCAGGCCGGAGCCGGAGGGTATCCGCTTGCGGAGCGTCACCCGGACCGGCAGGTCTCCGCCGAGCGCTTTCCACGCCAGGTAGGCGGTGTTCGTCTCGGGCGGCCCGACCCTCGCCCCCGCGGGCTCGACGCGCAGCTCGAACCCCTCCTCCGCACGCTCGATGAGAACCTCGTCGTGGAGCGAGACGCTCTGCATGATCGTGCGGATCTCGTGGTAGCCATCCTCCCTGCGCCCGAGTACCTCCAGCGCGTAGTTAACCTTCGCGTACGCCCGCAACAACAGCGCGGCCATCAGCCACCACCCGCGATAGCGCGCCCGAGCGCCGCGAAGTCCTCCGGCGAGAGCTCCTCGGCCCGCGCCTCCGGCCCGTAGCCCAGGACGCCGAGCGCCCGCGTCGCGGCCTCCCGCTCCTCACGCGGCAGGTTGTTTACGAGCCGCTTGCGGCGGCTCGTAAAGGCCGTAAGCACGAGTTCTTTCACCGCCACGTACTCCGCACGCCCGATGCCGGGCTCTCTGCGCGCCATCTCCACGACGGCGGAGTATACCCTCGGCGGCGGCTCAAAGACGGTCGGGGGGACCTTGTGCACCACGCGCACCGCGGCCAGAAGCTGGACGAGCACGGCATACGCCCCGTAGTCCTTGGTTCTCCTCCCGGCCGCCATCCGGCGCGCCACCTCAAGCTGGACCATGAAGCGCAGCCGCCTTATAGAGGTCGCCTCCTCAAGCAGCATCAGGACAAGCGGCGACGCCACGTTGTACGGCAGATTGGCGGCGAGTCTGTTCGGCGCAGGCTCCAGCGATGGGTAGTCGAAGCGCAGGGCGTCTCCCTCGTGGATGCGGACGTTGCCGTAGCCGCTCACGGTCTCCCGCAAGACCGGGAGCACATCCGGGTCTATCTCGAGCGCGTGCACCAGGCCCGCCCTCTCGGCGAGGAAGGTCGTGAGGAAGCCGCGGCCCGCCCCGATCTCCAGCACCACGTCGTCCCGGGTCACCCCTTCGGCGACGATGCGGGCGGTGTTGGGATCCTTGAGGAAGTGCTGACCGAGACGCTTCTTCGGCGGGATCGCAGGCGGCACAGGGCTACAGCTCGATCGGGAGCCCGAAGACATTGCGGGCGTTGCGGGTCGTCCGGGTAGCGAACTCCTCGAAGCCCACACCGAGCCTCCCGGCGACGAACCGGGCCGTGTGCACGACGTTCGCGGGGGCGTTTCCCCGACCGCGCACCGGCTGTGGGCTCAGGTAAGGCGCGTCCGTCTCAACGAGGATACGCTCCGGGTCCAGCAGGTCGAGGACTCCCGCCGTCTCGCTGTTCTTGTAGGTCACGTTGCCCGCGAGGCCTACGTAGTAGCCCCGCTCCCGGGCCTCCCGCGCCTCGCGCTCTCCGCCCTCGAAGCAGTGCAGGACGACGGGAACGCGGGCGCTGCCCAGGTGGGCCATCGTCTCCTCGAAGGCGCTGCGAGAGTGAACCACGATCGGCAGTCTCCTGTCGTTGGCGAGCGAGATAGCGTCCTCAAACAGCGCCGCCTGAGCCTCGCGTGGGGCGCAGTCGCGGTAGAAGTCCAGCCCGACCTCACCTATCGCGACCACGCCGGGAGACTCGGAGATCTCCGCGAGCGCCTCCAGGTCTGCCGCCGTGTAGCCGCCGGCGTTGTGCGGATGTATCCCGACCGCCGTGTAGACGTTCGGCAGCGCTCCGGCGAGCCTTACCCCCTCGCGCGAGTCCTCAAGGTCGGTCCCGATGTTCACCACCGCTCCGACGCCCGCTTCCCGAGCCTCCCTTACGGCCTCCTCCGGCGCAACGTTGAGCCGGAGAAGGTGTGTGTGCGAGTCAACCAGCATCCAGGATGACCTCTCTCTGTAGTAATCAGCCGGACCGGCATTATAGAGTCCCGGCGCCCGGGCTTTCCCGGCTCTTCACGCACCGCCGGAGCCGACCAACGCCTCGTAGACCTCTGATCTCTTTCGTCCCGACTCCCGAGCCGCCCGCGCCGCCGCCCGCGAGGGACTCTCACCCGCCGCCGCATAGCGGCGCGCAAGCTTTACCGCCTCTTCCAGGCCCGCCGCCCCGGCCCCCGTCCCTCCACGCACCACGAGCACTACCTCTCCTTTCACCTCACCGGAGAAACGCTCCGCTGCCTCCTTCGCCGTTCCCCGGAAGACCTCCTCGTGTAGTTTGGTGAGCTCCCGGCAGACCGCAACACGAGCCTTGCCCGGTAGCTCCGAGAGCGTTCTTCCGAGCCGGTGCGGCGACTCGAAGAGCACGAAGGTTGCCTGCTCGCGCTCGAGGCGCTCCAACAGCTCCCGCCGTTCCCTGCCCTTGCGCGGCACGAAGCCCCTGAATACCACCGTATCCGCCGGGAGACCGGAGGCTACGAGAGCCGTGACGAGCGCCGAGGGGCCGGGCAGGGCCTCTATCTCGACGCCGGCCTCGATGCAGGCGGTCACGAGCCGGTAGCCGGGGTCCGAGACGAGAGGCGTTCCCGCGTCGGCGACGAGGGCTACGAGAGATGCGCGGGCGCGCCCGGCCAGCTCCGGCGCGAGACGCTCCTCGTTGTGCTCGTGGTAGGCGACGAGGTCTTTCCTGATACCGTGATAGGCGAGCAGGCGTCCGGTGCGGCGGGTATCCTCGCAGGCGATGAGGTCCGCCTCGCGCAGGTAGCGCAGGGCGCGGAGAGTTATGTCTTCCATGTTGCCGATAGGTGTAGGAACGACGGCCAGCGGCAACGTCAACTACCGAGCACGTACTCCCCGGAGAGGGGATTGCGGGCGAGGGCGGCGGCGCCGAGGACTCCGGACTCCGGTCCCAAGGAAGCCTCCTTGATCACGGCGAGGTCGCGCGACGGAGGCCGGGCGCGCAAGCGGACCTCGCGGCGGGCGGGCTCGAGGAGAAAGTCCCCGGCGGTGATCACGCCACCGCCCACGGCGACGACCTCGGGGTTGAAGATGTTGACGAACCCGGCGAGCGCTATACCGAGCCAGACGCCGGTCTCGCGCAGCACCTCGATGGCGAGTCTGTCGCCCTCGTGGGCGAGCGCGGTGACGTCCTCGCCGAGAATCTTGCGACTGGCAGCGAGACGGCCCAGGGCGGTGTCGGGGTTTCCGGCGGCGACCTCGCGAGCGCGGCGGCCTATGGCGGTGCCGGAGGCCAGGGCCTCGAAGCAGCCGCGGTTGCCGCAGGCGCAGCGGGGGCCCGTGGGGTCTATAGTCACATGGCCCAGCTCGCCGCCCGATCCCTGCGCCCCGCGCATCAGGAGACCGTGCGAGATCACACCGCCTCCGATCCCGGTCCCGAGCGTCACAAAGACCAGATGGTCCACCTCGCTGCCCGCCCCGAACCGGAACTCGCCCCAGGCCGCGGCGTTCGCATCGTTCTCGATGGTCAGCGGCATCCCGATGCGCGGCTCGATCTCTTCTTTGAGGGGGATGCCCTCGATAGCGCGCAGGTTGGGAGAGAAGATCACGGTGTTTTTCTGGGAGAGGATCAGACCCGGTACCGCCAGGCAGACGCCGCCGACCTCGAAGCCGTCCTTCGCCTCCAGGATGGCCTCGGCCATCGCCTCGACGAGTCTCTGAGGCTGGTGGGGCGTCGGGCGACGGACCTCCTTGAGGATCCCGCCGTCCGGCGCGACGACGCCCGCGGCGATCTTGGTCCCCCCCACGTCCACCCCTACGGCGTTCAGCTCTGCCTCCAGTCCAGTATCTCCAGCTCAGCCCCTCTGGTGTAACGGCTGCGCGTGGCCGTGTAGACGGCGTCGAACGGTCCATCGGGCAACCCGTCGGGCTCGCAGGCCAGCTTTGCCCGGATGCCTTCGCCAAGCGTCACGAGCTGCATGCCCTCCCAGATCTGGCGGACCCCCCCGATCCGCAAACCTCCCGTCACGAACACCGGGCGGTAGTTGCCGCTGCCGAACGGCGCTAGCCTCTCGTGCCAGTCGAGCACGCCGTTGGCCACGTTAGAGAGGGTGACCTCCGCATCCACCTCTATCGCGGGCTCGAAGAGCTCCGGGTTCTCCACACGCTGCATCCTGACCGCCTCATTTACCCCGGCGACGAACTCGTCGAACCTTCCCGGCGCGACGGTGAGCCCAGCGGCCTTGCGGTGCCCGCCCCACTCTCCCATCAGATGCCTCACCTCATAAAGCGCGCCGTAGAGGTCCACGTCGGTCTCTCCGGCCCGCGCGGAGCCGCCGTAGGAGCCGTCGGCGCGGCGGTTGAGGACGGCGGCGGGCCTGCCGGTGGCGGAGGCGACCTTGCCAGCCACCAGCCCGGCGAGC
>JBFLXF010000124.1:0-6384 GCA_040757515.1 Actinomycetota bacterium | reverse complement strand
GGCGAGCTCAAGGGAACGCCTTTCCTGGGGAACGAGCATGTCGTGATCTGCTCCCCGGAGCATAACTTGGCCTCTCGCCGGGGGGTTTCCTTCCGCGAGCTGGAGAACGAGACGTGGTTACTGAGAGAGTTGGGTTCGGGAACCAGGATTTTCACCCTGAACCTGCTTTCGGAGAAAGGAATAAAGCCGGTGACCATGACCATCGGGTCGAACGGCGCGATCAAGCAGTGCGTCCGCGCCGGTCTTGGCATCTCCCTCCAGTCCCGGCATGCGGTCGCGATGGAGCTGGCAATGGGCATGTTGAGCGAGGTGGACCTGAAAGAGGAGATCCCCCGGCGGGAGTGGTACGCTCTCTACCCCGCGCAGGGCGTACGCAGCTCGGTGGCAGACACCTTCCTCCGGTTCCTCACCGACTCGGCGGCCCGCGAGGCGATAGCCGAATCTCTCACCGCTTAGGTCCGGGCTCCGCCGAACAGGCTGGACCTCTTGCGCACGCTCAACAGGTAGTCGTAGAAGCTCTGTTCGGCCAGGCTCATAACGGCGGACGGTTGCTTTGTCATGGCCTCGGCCACCGCCGGCGTCCCGGTGCGTAGCTCGAGAAGGGACTCAGCTATTTCCGGCAGCGAGGTCTTCACGCTTCCCGGCATCGACCTCGTCCTGCTTCACCCAATTCCGTGAGTTTGGCAACGACACCGAATCCTTCGACACCCCGGCGGACGTTTTCTCCTTGCCCGAGGCGAGAACCAGGCGGATCATCAGCGTAATCGGGGTGCAGAACGCCGACAAACACCAACCGGATGCCCACCCTGGACGGTCCATTCTCCCCGGTGCCGATCTACCGGCATCAACAACAATGGCTGGTCATCCCGCTCCCGAAGCGGCGCCATAGCCAAATACTGAGAGAGGACAACCGACCCGGGTCGCCGGCGTACCGGAATCGGGAACACCAACTCCGCTGACTTCGGAGAACGGCGAGCCCTGGACACAACCGAAATGCTAGCCGGTTGTTTCAAAAGCAACGCCGTAGTCCTGGGATCGGCCGGAGCCGGCCTACGGCAACCCGGAGATCCAACCGCTGAACGGGGTACCCACAACCCGCTGAAGCGCGAAGAAGATCCGGCTTCCGGGGCCCTTCTTCTATCCCTATCCGACCGCCCGGCGCATCAGCTTCCTCAGAAGCTGTGTGTCCACCACGGCTCGCCCCTCGGGGGCCACCCCGTGCGGATCCAGCAGCACCTCCGCCGGAGCGTCGGGCTCGCCGAGACCGTCGAGCACCAGGTCTGCTTCCCCGAACGGCTCCCCGGCGTTGTACTCCGAAACGGTTACAAGACACGGTATCCCGGCGTTCCGCGCGGCGAGAAGTCCGTTGCGCGAGTCCTCGACGGCGAGCGCCTCGCTCGCCGGGAGGCCGAGCTTCGAGAGCGCCATCTCGTAGACCTGGGGATCGGGCTTCTTGGCCGGAGCTTCGTCCGCAGTCAAAATAACGGTGAACCGCCCGGCGAGCCCCGGCCTTAAGCACTCAAGGAGCTCCAGTACCGCGCTCCGGGTTCCCGTGGTGGCGACGGCAAGCGCCACGCCAGAGTCGTGCAACTCGTCGATGAGCCGGAGTACCCCGGGGCGCGCCTCGAGGCCCCCGCTCCTTATAAGCTTTCTGAACTCCTCTACCTTGGATTTGTGCAGCTCGGCGGCCAACCTCTCCGGCTCCTCCGGTGGCTCCGGCCTTCTTTCTCTGAGGTAGTGCAGGATCCGCTCGCGACCTCCAGCTACCTCCAGAAGTTCCCCGTAAAGCTTCTCGTCCCAGCGGTCGGCGAGCCCTGCTTTTTCGAAAGCGCGGTTGAAGGCGACCCGGTGGCCGTGACGCTCCGTCTCCGCCAGCGTACCGTCGACGTCGAAGATCACAGCCCCAAGTTCACTGCCCCGGTTTGCCATGTTGCTTTTCTAGCAGGTGACTCACCCCGTGTGCAAGTTTCTTGGAATAGTTGGATAAAGAGCGAACCCCCCTCTAGGCTCGGTGGTGTCCAAACCTACCGAAGCGAGAAGGAGGCCTTCGCTCTCGTGGATCTTAGCACCTTCATCATAGCTGTCTTCCGCCTCATAGATGCCCGACTCATGGACCTCGGGCGCCTCAGAGCACGCGGACCCGCCCCCACGCTCTTCGACTCGGAGGGCTTGACCATCGAGGTCGTCGGCGAGTTCCTGGGGATAGAGACGAAGATACGGAGCTCTTCGCCTACTTCCGGCGCCACTGCGCCCACACCTTCTTCCCAAGCCTCAGATGTGTGCATCGCACCACCTTCAGCAGGCAGGCAGCGAACCTGTGGAAAGTAAAGGAGCGCCTCTGGCGAGAGCTCCTCACCTGCGTTGCTCACGACCCTACCTTCGCCATCTGCGCCTCTTTGCCTTTGCCAGTGTGCCTGTTTGCCCGAGCCCATCGCTGCAAGCGCTTCAAAGGGGAGACCGCTTTCGGCAAGGACACCCTCCTCAAGCAGACTTTCTACGGCTTTCGGGTGCACGCAAGGGTTTGCTGGCCTGGGGTGATCACTCGCATCTCGATAGCCCCGGCCAATGCCCACGAGCTCTCCGTGCTCCCAGAACTCGCCGAGGGAACTTCTGGGCTTCTCATCGGAGACCGCAACTACCACTCCCCCAAGACCAAAGAAGAGTTGGCGGATATGGGTATAGAGCTTCTGGCTCCATACTCCTCCAAGAAGAGAGACCCCACTCCCCAAAGGAGTGCCTTCCTCAGCCGGCTCCGCTACCGGAGAGATACCGTCTTCAGCCAACTCACAGAGCGCTATTTCGTAAAGAAGGTATGGGCGCGCGACCTCTGGCATCTGGCAAGCAGGCTGCTGCGCAAAGTCCTCTCTCACACTGTGGTCTTCCTGCTCAACCATCAGATAGGCAAGCCACCCCTACAACTCTCGAAGCTACTCATCTGAAAAACCCGCGCATCTGGTTAGTTAGGTTTCTCTCTAATTAAGAGCTGATCATTCCGATTTGTCTGCGCAGAGGCCAGCTTGTTAAGATGCGACTTACGCTTCCAGCTTGGGGAGCGTTACTGGGGAAAACCTTGGCCCTTGCTGGTGGGTTCGGAGGGTGAGAGGAGGCATCGATCGAGGATTAGCCAAGAGCGCGGGTTGGGTGTATGTAGGTAGGGCTAATTGCAGGTTGCAGACATGTGCAAAACGCACGCATGTTAAATACCTTGGCCGACACGGTCGTTCTGAAGACCGGAGGCGTACGGGAGGAGGTCGGGTTCCGTGAGACGCAGGCGTGCCAAAGAGAAGAACGAAAGGGATGCCGTGGGTGATGGCCAAAGGACACCCGGGCAAAACGAGGCGGGGTCGGCGGTATTGCGGGAGGCGCTGCGGGCTCCGGAGGAGCACCCCGACGAGAAGCGGAAGAGGGCTGGCGGCGTAGAGGAGGTTCACATACTGTGGATCTCGGAGGGCATGAGCTGCGACGGGGACTCGGTCTCCATCACGGCGGCTATGCAGCCCAGCATCGAGGACGTGGTGCTCGGAGCCATACCGGGGCTGCCGAAGGTGCACCTGCACAACAAGGTCCTGCACCACTCCCTGGGGGGTGAGGAGTTCCTCAGGCCCTTCCGGCAGGCGCTCGACGGCGAGCTGGACGCCCCGTTCGTGCTCGTGATCGAGGGGTCCATACCGAACGAGAACATAAACGGCGACGGCTACTGGACCTCCTTCGGCAACGACCCGGCCACCGGCGAGCCGCTGACGATCAACTGGTGGATCGACCGGCTGGCCCCGAAGGCGTGGGCGGTAGTAGCGATCGGGACCTGCGCCACCTACGGCGGCATCCACGCCATGGCCGGCAACCCCACCGGCTGCATGGGGCTCGCGGACTACCTGGGGTGGGGCTTCCGCTCGCAGGCGGGGATCCCCATCGTGAACGTGCCGGGCTGTCCCGTGCAGCCGGACAACTTCATGGAGACGCTGACGTGGCTCCTCTACCAGGCGGCTGGGCTTGCGCCCATGATCCCGCTCGACGACCAGCTACGGCCCACCTGGCTCTTCGGGAAGACCGTGCACGAGGGCTGTGATAGGGCCGGCTACTACGAGCAGGGCGACTTCGCCCTCGACTACAACTCGCCCAAGTGTCAGGTGAAGATCGGCTGCTGGGGGCCGGTGGTCAACTGCAACGTCCCCAAGCGGGGGTGGATGGCGGGGATCGGGGGCTGCCCCAACGTCGGCGGCATCTGCATCGGCTGCACGATGCCCGGCTTCCCGGACAAGTTCATGCCGTTCATGGACGAGCCGCCGGGCGGGACGCTCTCCTCGACCTTCTCCAAGACCTACGGGACCATGATCCGGCGCCTCAGGAGCATCACCAACCGGACGCTCAACAAAGAACCCAAGTGGCGCCACAACAAGCAGGAGCTCACCACCGGCTACGACCCGCGCTGGCGGGCGTAGAGAAGGGAAGATAGATGGCTATTCGAGAGGAAGTAAGGCCCGAAGCCAGGAACCTTACGGAGATGTCGTGGGACCCGATCACGCGCATCGTCGGGAACCTGGGGATCCACACGAAGATAGACTTCGACAACCGCGAGGTGGTCGAGTGCAAGAGCACCTCCTCCATCTTCCGCGGCTACAGCGTGTTTATGAAGGGCAAGGACCCGCGCGACGCGCACTTCATCACCAGCCGCATCTGCGGCATCTGCGGCGACAACCACGCCGTCTGCTCGGTCTACGCCCAGAACATGGCCTACGGGATAGCGATGCCGCCTCTGGCGGAGTGGATCTACAACCTCGGCGAGGCCGCCGAGTTTATGTTCGACCACTGCATCTTCCAGGACAACCTGGTCTTCGTGGACTTCTGCGAGCAGATGGTCCGCGAGACGAACCCAAGCCTCCTGCAGCGCGCCGAGCAGACCGAGGCCCCGCACGCCGACGTCCACGGCTACCGCACCATCGCCGACATCATGCGCTCCTTCAACCCGTTCACCGGGGAGACCTACCGCGAGGCGCTGCAGATGAGCCGCCTGACCCGAGAGATGTTCTGCCTCATGGAGGGCCGCCACGTCCACCCCTCGACGATCTACCCCGGCGGCACCGGCACCGTCGCCACCCCGCAGGTCTTCACGGATTACCTCACCCGCCTGATGAAGTTCATGGACTTCGCGAAGAAGATCGTTCCTATGAACGACGATGTCTTCGACTTCTTCTACGAGGCGCTGCCCGGCTACGAGGAGGTCGGGAGGCGGCGCGTCCTTCTCGGCTGCTGGGGCGCGTTCCAGAACCCGGACGTCGTGGACTACACTTACCGGAATATGGATCATTGGGGCGCGGCCATGTACGTCACGCCGGGCGTCGTCGTGGACGGCGAGCTGGTGACGACGAACCTGGTGGACATAAACCTCGGGATACGCATCCTGCTCGGGAACTCCTACTACGACGACTGGCAGAACGAGGAGACCTTCGTAAGCCGCGACCCGCTCGGTAACCCCGTGGACAAGCGCCACCCGTGGAACCAGACCACGATCCCAAAGCCCCAGAAGCGCGACCTGGAGAAGGGCCCCTACAGCTGGGTGATGAGCCCGCGCTGGTACGACAAGCGCACCGGGGATCACCTCGCGCTCGACACCGGCGGCGGGCCGCTGGCCCGGCTGTGGGCTACGGCGCTCGCGGGGCTCGTGGACATCGGGTACGCCAAGGCGACGGGCCACAGCGTCGAGATGTACCTGCCCAAGACGCCCGCCATGCCGGAGACGCGCTTCGAGTGGAAGATCCCCGAGCAGGGGTCCAACACCATCGAGCGGGATCGGGCCAGGATCTACTTCCTGGCTTACTCGGCGGCGTGCGCGGCCTACTTCTGCGAGAAGGCGCTGGAGCTGGTGCGCGAGGGCGAGACGAAGGTCTTCCAGGAGTTCGAGGTCCCCGACGAGGCCATCGGCTGCGGCTTCCACGAGGCCGTGCGCGGGGTCCTCTCGCACCACCTGGTCATAAGGGACGGCAAGATCGCCAACTACCACCCCTACCCGCCGACCCCGTGGAACGCCTCCCCCACAGACTCTTACGGGACGCCCGGTCCGTACGAGGACGCGGTGCAGGGCATGCCGATCTTCGAGGAGAACGGCCCCGAGAACTTCAAGGGCATCGACATCATGCGCGCCGTGCGCAGCTTCGACCCGTGCCTGCCTTGCGGCGTCCACATGTACCTGGGCAAGGGCAAGACGATCAAGAAGCTGCACTCCCCGACCCTCGGCAGCGTAGAGTACGCGGGGTGAGACGGTGAGAAGGGGTGGGGCCGTACTTGTGGTCCCACCCTTCGGGAAAGGGCGAAATGCTTCTAGACGATAAAGGACTGCAAGAGCGGGTTGCCAGGATGGAGGCTCTGCTGGAGGAGATAGAGTCCCTT
>JBFLXF010000123.1:0-6433 GCA_040757515.1 Actinomycetota bacterium | reverse complement strand
CCCGGACCGCCCGCTGGTGCCGGAGGAGGATCGAGCGGCGGTGCTGGAGGCTCTTTCCTGCGTGGATGCCGTCGTTCTCTTCGACGAGGAGACGCCCGAGGCCGTCCTCGACCGGTTGCGCCCCGACGTCTTCGCCAAGGGTGGCGACTACGAGCTCAAAGACCTGCCGGAGGCGCGGTTGCTGGAGAGCTGGGGCGGGCGGGCCGTCATACTGCCCTACGTGGCGGGCCGCTCGACGACCCGTCTGATCGAGGAGGCCATAAGCCGCGGTGCCCGCTAGCTTCTCCGGCGACCGCCCGACCCTCCTCATCCTCCGCGCCCTCGGTCTGGGGGATCTGTTGACGGCGGTTCCGGCGCTCCGGGCGCTGGCGAGGGCGTTCCCCGATCACCGCAGGGTCCTCGCCGCTCCGGCCTATCTTGCTCCGCTAGCGGCCCTCACCGGCGCCGTGGACGAGGTCGCCGACACGTGCCCGCTCGCGCCGCTCGACCCTTCCCTTCACGGGGCGGAGGTCGCCGTGAACCTGCACGGGAAGGGACCGCAGAGCCACCGCGTCCTGCTCGGTGCGCGTCCCGGGCGGCTCCTCGCCTTCCGGAACCCCGAGGTGCCCGGGAGCGCCGGCGGGCCGCCCTGGGAGCCCCGCGAGCACGAGGTGCGCCGCTGGTGCCGCATGCTGGAGCACTACGGCATCGCCGCCGATCCGGAGGACCTGGAGATAAGCTCGCCCGCGAAGGCCGCCCCGGAGGAGGTGATTGGAGCCACCCTGATCCATCCCGGCGCGGCCAGTCCCGCCCGCCGCTGGCCCCCCGGATGCTGGGCCGCCGTCGCCCGCGCCGAGAGGGAGGCGGGTCGCCGCGTCGTCGTCACCGGCGGCCCGGAGGAGAGGAACCTCGCCCGCGAGGTTGCTCGCCGTGCGGGGCTCCCTGCCGATGCGGTCTACGCGGGCCGTACCGGTTTGCTGGAGCTCGCGGCGCTCGTCGCGGCCGCGGGGCGGATAGCGTGCGGCGACACCGGCGTGGCCCATCTGGCGACGGCACTGCGGACACCTTCGGTGGTACTCTTCGGTCCAACGCCACCCGCCGAGTGGGGACCGCCGGAGAGACCCTGGCACCGCGCTCTCTGGACCGGGAGGAGGGGGAATCCGCATGGCGTAAATCCCGATCCGGGGCTGCTGGAGGTCTCCGCCAAAGACGTGATCCGTGCCCTCGCCGATCTCCCCGCCTCCGGGCCCCGGGCCGTGCCGGGTCGCTAGAGAGCCGAATCTCTCTTGCGGTCGAGGGTCTTCAGGCCCCTCTCGACGTGCGGGGGAAGAGTGCGTCGCTCGCGCAGCGCCCAGGGCAGGGCGCGGAGAGCTTCGAGGAGCCCGGCGCGGGCGTGAGCGTCCCGCAGCGAGGCCCTCGCGGCCCGCAGCGTAAGGCGCGCCGCGGGCGGAACGGGACGGCGCATCCAGGCGAACCAGAGGGCGTTGCGTACCTCGCCCCGCAGGCGGGCGCTGCGGTCGCGGACGGTGGAGGGGTGATGGCGGGCGGTGAGATTCCGGACGTAGGCCAGGCTCCACCCGGCGGCGGCCATGTCCGCGGCGAGCAGGGCTTCCTCGCCTCCGATCATCATCCTCGCGTGGAAACCTCCGGCCTGCAGGTAAGCCTCACGCCGCACGACGGCCCCGCAGGCGAGGAAGCCGAGCACCGGCGGGCCGGGCAACTCGAGGTCGGCGGGCAGCGGGCTCGCCTCCATCGCGGCGCAGACCGGGTCCTCCCGCTCCTCCGGTCCAACGAGGATGCGCGCGGCGATGAGGCCGAGGCGGGGGTGCGCCTCGAAGAGGTCGGCGGCGCGGGCGAGGGAGCCGGGCTCCCACCAGGAGTCGTCGTCGGCGAAGGCGACGTAGGGCGCCCTCACCCGCTCGACGCCGGCGGTGCGTCCCGCGCCTCCGGCGTTCTCCTGGAGCGCGAGCACCTCCACCTCCGGGAAGCGCTCGCGCACGGCGCGCGCCGTCCCGTCGGTCGAGGCGTTGTCCACGACCATCACGGGCGGCCTCTCCGGCAGGGCGCGGAGGCGGGCCAAGGTCGTGAGGAGCTCGGGACGGCGGTTGCGGGTGACGACGACGACCGCCACCCGCGCCTCGCGCCCCCTCACGACCCCTTGAGCGCCTCCTGCACGTCGTCGGGGCCGGTGTACTCCTGATCGGGGAGGTTGCTCAGCCGCTCGACGAGGTCGTCCGGGGCGCCGTTGTCCTCGGCGGTCGAGACGAGGTCCTCCTTGCTCGCCGGGTAGCTGGCGCCTTTGAGGTGCTTCTGTACCTCTATGGGGTTGAAATCCACGGTGCCTCCCGGGGTCGTTTGCGGGTCCGCGTGTGATGTTACCCGGCGCGGGGTGAAGTGAACCGTCCGTGCAGGCCCGGGAGCCTGCACCTTTCGGGCCATTTCGAGGTGGCATGGGGGAAAATATCCTTCGAGGGCCCCCAGGGGGCATGGCGGTTTCCACGCGTGAGAAAGGAGCGTTCTTGAGCCTGTCGGCCGCAGCGCAGCTGCTCTCCGCGGTGACGAACGTCCTGTTCGTGGCGGTCATAGCGGTCGGGTACTACATGATGATCCGGCTCTACCGCCAGATGGTGAGGGTCTACGACAGGATGCTTCACGTCACCGAGGCGCAGCGCACCGCCGTGGGCCGCCCGCAGGTGGTCGTGGACGACGACTACGGCAGGCTGCCGGAGGTAGACGTGGTGGTGCGCAACGTCAGTCAGGGAGCGGCTAAAGACATAACCTTCGAGTTCTCCGCGCCCGTGGAGAGCTCGGATGGGACGGTGATCTCGGATCTCGCCTACTTCAAGGACGGGCTGAACTTTCTGGCCCCGAACGGACAGGTCACCTGCTACTGGGACAACCTCCACTCCCTGCTTCCCTTTCTGGAGGGGAAGGGACTCACGGAGGGCATAACGGTGACCACGCGTTACAAAGACCTGGCCGGGGAGACCTACGAGACGGCCTGGACCCTCAACCCGTTCGTCTACCGCGACGACCGATACGTGCAGAGCAAGGACATCGGTGATGTCGCCAGGGGCGTGGAGGAGCTGGTCGGGAGGGTGGAAGAGCTCTCGCGAGAGCTGGAGGCTCTGCTGGATGGCCGCGACAAGAGTGCGGGCGCCGGTCGTAACGCCCAGAGCCGTAAGCGGGCGGAGGAATCCCGATGAGCGAGTCCCGGCATGCCGGGGGCCTGGAGATCGGCCAGGACCTCAGATTCCAGCGCCGCATGTGGGCGATCCAGAGGATTGGCTGGGCCGTGATGGCGCTGTCCATCCTGGCTGCGCTCCTCGGGCTGTTCGGCGGGGCGGGGCCGCTCAGCGTCGCGGTGGTCGGCAAAGAGGAGGCGCCGATCTCCGTCGAGCAGTACTACAGGTTCCTGCGTTACGGGGCACCGACGACGCTCCGGGTGCACGTGGACGCGCCGCCCGGCACGGGGGGAGAGGTGTGCGTCTGGATCGACCGCGAGTACCTGGAGAGCGTGCAGGTGCAGAGCGTCACTCCGGAGCCGGCGCGCGTGGAGGCCGGTTCTGGGCGGTTGACCTACGTCTTCGACGCCGAGATCGAGCCCGGACAGCCCACGGCCTTCACCTTCACCCTGCAGCCTGAGAAGCTCGGCGCGATCGGAGGTTGGGTCGGGCTGGAAGGTGGGCCTTCGGTCCGCGTCGAGCAGTTCGTATATCCGTAGGCATCCCTTCTCTGGAGAGGAGTACCCGATGGAATCTGTCCTACGCGCCATCGCCGTCTACGCTTTCCTTCTGGCGATCTTTCGCATCACCGGCAGGCGCACGATGGCCCAGATGACCCCCTTCGACCTGGTGCTCCTGCTCATAGTCGCCGAGGCCACCCAGCAGGGGCTCGTGGGCGACGACTTCTCGGTCACCAACGCCGTGGTGGTGGTCGTAACGCTCATAGGCGCCGACATCCTGGTCACCTTCCTGACCCACCGCTCTCGCGTGCTCGACAGGTGGATGAACGGGGTGCCCCTGATCCTGATACACGACGGCGAGGTCATAGACGACCGGCTGAAGAAGGCGCGCATCGACCTCGACGACATCCTCCAGCAGGCTCGGGCCACGCAGGGCCTCGAGAGGCTGGACCAGATAAAGTACGCGGTGCTGGAGAGGGGCGGGGACATCTCGATCATCCCGAGGCGGGCGGGATAGGGGCGCCCTCGCGGTGCTACCATGCCGACCTGGAGAAGTGACCGTCGCGTCGGGAGGCGCGCTCTAGAAAGGAAGCGGGAGTGGCCGAGAACGGTGTGAGCTACGACCTGAGCGGCAGGGTGGCGCTGGTTACCGGGGCGGCCAGCGGCCTCGGGGCCGCCACGGCGCGCGTCCTCGCCAGGCACGGCGCGCGCGTCGTCTGCGCCGACATAGAGGAGGCCGGCGCGCAAGAGGTGGCGAAGGAGATCGGGGGCCGCCCAGTCTACCTCGACGTCGCAGACCCGGACTCCGCGGGGGCGGCCGTGGAGGAGATACTGGCCTCAGAGGGACGCATAGACATCCTCGTGAACAACGCCGGGGTGGACTTCATCCGCTCGGCCACGGAGATGACGCTGGAGCAGTGGGACCGGGTACAGCACGTCAACCTGAGGGGCCCGTGGCTCCTCTCGCGCGCCGTGCTGCCGCACATGACCGAGAGGGGGGAGGGCCAGATCGTCAACGTCTCCTCCACCGCCTCGAAGAAGGGCTGGTCCGAGGCGACCGCCTACGCCGCCTCCAAGCACGGGGTGATGGGGCTCACGCAGGCGCTGCACGCCGAGGCCAAGCGCCACGGCGTGAGGGTCATGGCCGTCGTCGCGGGCGGGATGAGGACCAACTTCTTCCGCACCCTCGACCCGCCACCAGACCCGGCGACCCTCCAGCCTCCCGAGAACGTCGCCAACTGCATCCTCTTCATGGTCTGCCAGCCGGCGGAGACCGTTATCCACGAGATGATCGTCACCCCGATGACCGAGACCTCGTACCCGTAAGGCGGGCGGTGCGGCTAGGGGGTCGCCTCGCCGCGCCCGAGCCACGCGTCCCGGCGCCCCTTGAGCCAGCCGGTCCGCGCCCTGTTGGCCGCGATCCTGGCCGGCATGTCCTCCGGGGAGAGCGCGTCGAGCGGCTTGAACGAGACCTTGCCGCCGCTCATGAGCGCCACCATCCCCTCCCGCGCCTGCCTGCGGTCCTCGTTCACGAGGCGCTCGAGGTCCGAGGCGCTCTCCCCGGGCAGAGGCTCGCCGAGCTGATCGGCGAGCTGCCCCCGCTCGCGCCGCTCCAGCTCCCGGCGCTCCGAGATCATGAACCGCTCCCAGGCGGCGGCTTCCTGCGCCCGCTTCTCCTCTCGCGAGCGTGCCCGCGAGATCCCGCGAGCGAGCGCGCGGGCGCGCCGGAGGGCGCGTTGGCGTGCTATGCCCTCCTCCTGGAAGTGTGCGGCGCTCCGGTCGCCGTGCTGCCCGTCGTCTACCCTCGACCGCGAGGCCCGCAGGGCGCCTTCCAGCTCGATCTCGGCCTCGACGGCTTGTAGCAGTCGGACAACCTTCGGCTGGCCGTGTTCGCGGGCATAGCGCAGCGAATTTGCCAACCAGGCCGCCATCTGTGCCAGATCTCCGGCTGTTCTCTCTTTGAGATCCAACGGCGCACCCCTTTCGTGATTGCCGGGCCTCGCCGCAACAAAAAGCCGCCCCATCTCCTGAGCGGCGCTCCATCGAGAACAAAACCCACCTTCTACCTTAGAACAAGTGTACCATAGTCTGGTCGAGGGGCGAAAAGCCGGACCCGAAGCGCGTGCCCGACCGGGCGGTACGGTCGCCGTGTTTGACCCGCATGTGGCGAGTGCTTAACCTTATTCAAAGGGAGATCCAGGGCATCCGAGAAGGCGAGTTCGGCCGGGAGGGCGAGGAATGCACGCGGGATTCCGAAACAGCGATGCAGGAGACGCGAAGGCTTATGCCCGGGACACCGATACCTGGTACCGGGATCTTGTGGAGCGACTGCCGGCGGTCGTTTACGAGGGCTCCTTCGAGGCAACGGGGGTCCTCTACATCAGCCCGCGGGTCGAAGAGATGCTCGGTTACTCTCTTAAGGAATGGTTATCCACCCCAAACCTCTGGCTGAAGATCCTCCATCCCGACGACCGCGAGCGCGTCCTGGCCGAAGGGATGAGCGCCAACGAAGAAGGCAAGCCCTTCAGCGCGCAGTACCGTTTGATCTCCAGGGGTGGTCGGGAAGTGTGGGTGCACGACGAGGCCGTGCCCGTACCCGAGGAGGAAGGACGCCCGGGAGGACTGTGGCGAGGCGTCATGCTCGACATCACCGCTCGCAAGGAGGCCGAGGAGGCGCTGCGACGCAGCGAGGAGCTGTTCAGGCTCACCTTCGAGCGGGTCGGGGTAGGCATGTCACACGTCGCTCCCGATGGCCGGTGGTTAAGGATC
>JBFLXF010000122.1:0-6439 GCA_040757515.1 Actinomycetota bacterium | reverse complement strand
CGAGATCATGGTTCAGGGCATACAGGGCATAACGCGCAAGATACTTCTGGTGGACGACGAGCCGTCGCTCCAAAAGATGCTCGTGCACGCCCTGGAGCGCGAGGGCTTCCAGGTCGAGGCCGTCGGCGACGGCGAGGCCGCGCTCGACGCGTTCAAGACGTTCGAGCCGCACCTCATCATCCTCGACATCATGCTCCCCAAGCTCGACGGCACGGAGGTCTGCAGGCGCATCCGAGCGCAGAGCGACGTGCCGATCATCATGCTCACCGCCAAGGACGACGAGATCGACCGGGTCGTGGGCCTTGAGCTCGGCGCCGACGACTACGTCACCAAGCCGTTCGCCGTGCGCGAACTGGTGGCGCGGGTGCGCGCGATCATGCGCCGGGCGGCGGTGCCCGCGGGCCAGCGTCCGGACGAGCTCAACTACGACGGGCTCAAGATAAACCTCCCCAGCCGCCGCGTCTCGGTGAACGGCAAGGAGGTGGACCTCACTTACACGGAGTTCGAGCTGCTCGTGACGCTGGCCTCGAGTCCCGGACGGGTGTTCTCGCGCAGCGCCCTCTTGCGGCGCGTCTGGGGCGACGAGTTCCGCGACGAGCGTACCGTGGACGTCCACATCCGCCACCTGCGCGAGAAGATAGAGCGCGACCCCCGGAACCCCGAGTTCATCCACACCGCGCGGGGCGTCGGGTATGTCTTCCGTTAGGAGAATCCTCTCCGGCAAGAGACCCTCGCCCAACGGCTGGCGCAAGAGAAAGGGGCATGTGCCCACCTTCGCTCGCAGCTTGAGCATTCGCCCGCGCCTGAGCATGCGCATCTGGCTGACGGCGCTCTTCATGCTGGTGACTGCCTTCGCCGCCGTAACGGCCTACGAGATAGTGCGCCCCATCCTGGAAGACACGCTGGATCGGGCCAGCAAGGCGGCCTTCGAGCAGGTCGGGAATCAGTTCGAGTCCATCGTTCAAGAGTACAACCAGCGGGGCGAGAGCATCCCCCCGCAGCGTATAGCTTCCTTCGCCGCGAGTCAGGGGGTGCAGTGGGGGATAGTGCGGGCCGACGGGAAGAAGCTCCAGGGCGATCCCGATCTGGAGTGGATGCCGAGCGTGGTCGAGACGGCCGTCGAGCAGGAGAGTCCGGTAGCCAGGGTAGAGCCTGTCGAATCGGGTCCGCATGAGGGCCAGCGTCAGGCGACCTACGCCATGCCCATAGAGGTCGCCGGAGAACAGGGTACCGCCGTTGTCTTCAACCGGTTCTATTCCGAGCAGGACGTAGAGAACGTGGAGAAAGCGCTGGACAACATAGAGCGGATAGCCCTGCTCGCGGGGGCCCTCGCGCTGCTTATCGCGGGGTTCGCCGGGTACTTCGCGGCGGTCCTGATCTCGCGCCGGGTCACGCGCCTGGGGGTAGCCGCCGAGCGCCTGGCCGCCGGGAACTTCGACGAGCGCATACGGACCAGCGTCGAGGACGAGGTGGGCTCTCTGGGCGCGACGTTCAACGCGATGGCAGAGTCTCTGAAGGGGGCCTTCGAGCAGGTCAAACAGGAGAAGGAGCGGGGAAGCGCCATCCTGAACGGCATGACCGACGCCGTCGTCGGCGTGGACAGGGATCTGAACGCCATCTTCATCAACCCCCGCGCCCGCGAGCTGCTGGAGTCCTCGGACCTGGAGTTTCATACTCGCCTTCAGGAGGTGCTCGCCAAGACGCGCTTCAGCGGCCCCGTGACCGAACCTGAGGCGCGGGCGGGCGACAAGATCATCGAGATCCGGGCCGCCCCCCTGGAGGACGGCGCTCTGGCGATCCTGCGCGACGTCACCGAGGAGCGCAACATCCAGCGCGCGAAGGCCGAGTTCATCGCCAACGCCTCCCACGAGCTTAAGACTCCCCTGACCGCGCTCTCCGGCTACCTGGAGATGCTCGAGGACGAGGACGATGAGAGGCTCAGGGCCGAGTTCCTCAAAGACATGAAGGCGCAGACCGAGCGCCTCCAGAACCTCGCCCGCACCCTGCTCGACCTCTCGCGCCTCGACGCGAACGCCGTGGTCTTCCGCAAGGAGGAGCTGGACCTGGAGGACGTTCTCCACGACCTACGCCGGGATTTCGGCTACACGGGACGCCGGATAAACATCCAGGCCGGGGAGGGCGTCCCGCCCGTGGAGACGGACCCGACCCAGCTGCACAGGACGCTCGCCATCCTGCTAGACAACGCCCTCAAGTACTCCCCCGAGGAAAGCCCCGTGGACCTCGAGCTCTCGCACAGGGACGGGCGCGCCGTCGTGAGCGTCGTGGACCGCGGCTGCGGCATCCCGGAAGGGGAGATACCGCACATCTTCGAGCGGTTCTACCGCGCCCAGGGGTCCTCGCGCGCCGACGGCACGGGCCTGGGACTGGCGCTCGCCCACGAGATCGTTCAGCACCTCGGAGGGGAGATCTCCGTCCGCAGCGAACCCGGCGCGGGTAGCACCTTCTCGGTCTCTCTGCCGGCCTCGACGCGCACGCCCCATGAGGGACTCAAGAGAAGATCTTCGTCCTCTCCGCAGAAAATATAGCTCCTGCTACATCTTTCGGGAGTACAATATGGTTGGGGCCGCGGCGGTCCGTGGATTCCTCCCCCCTCCCTGCGGACCGGGCGCGGCCCCTCTCCTTCAGAGGATGGGAGGCAGGCCGAAGATACTCAGCAGCGGCCGTACCGGGGCAAGAAGTATGCTCAGTATCGGCAGGTTTGTGAAGAAGGAGACCAGGATGATGCCGAGCAGGATCATCGGCCCATACTGGTTCATGAAGTGCACGAATCCGTCGAGCGAGCGGGGGAGGAACGGGAAGATCACCTTCGACCCGTCCAGCGGGGGTATCGGTATGAGGTTGAAGACGAACAGCAGCGCGTTGGTGAACGCTGCCATTATCACGAGGATAAACAGGTAGCCCTGCGGGTCCCGGAACGGCGGGAACAGATAGAGCGCGGCGCAGACCGCTACGATGAGGAGGTTCGAGACCGGACCGGCGAGAGCGACGGCGACGGGACCGAAGATACCGCCCCGCAGCTTGGCGACGTTGACGGGCGTGGGCCGTCCCCAGCCGAAACCTGCCATGAGCAGCATGATGCTCCCTAACAGGTCGAGGTGGGAGACGGGGTTGAGCGTTACCCTGCCGTCCCGGTAGGCGGTGTCATCCCCGAGGAGGTAGGCCGAGGTGGCATGCGCCGCTTCGTGCACCGTGATGCCGATGACCAGCCCTAGGAGGAAGGCCACCGCGGCGGCGGGGTTCTGCTCGAAGAGGAATACGAACATAAGCTCTCCGTATGATACACGCCCGGCGCGCCCGGGACGTGTCCGTCAGTACCGCGAGAGGTGGACGGTTACGTGATTGCCTGCGTCGTGCGTGTAGGAGGCGAGCTGGGGCTTGAGAACCTCGGCAGAGTCGGCGACGGTGCCGAGCTCGGTCATGCCCGCCTTCACGGGCGACTTCACGCCCGCGCCGTCCTTGGTGCTCTTGACCAGCGAGATGGTGACGCGCACGTCAGGGTTGTCGGTAGGCTTTATCTCGATCACGTTCGCGTCGCTGACCATCGGGTCCGGCCGGATGGCGGTGACGACGCCATCCACCGGGGAGTAGACCGTGGCGCCTGCCGGAGCGCCTACGTCGAGGGCGCCGGTGCCGGGACCGTCTCTGCCTGCCGGGTCCATCTTGTAGTAGCGGATGTCTTCGGGTGTTCCCCCCGCGATGAGGCGCAGCAGGGGGTTCGCGGAGAGGTTCTTGCCACGCGGCTCCATCTGAAGCAGACCCTTTCCGTTCGGATGATAGCCGATGCCGGTTATCTCCGACGGACGGATAGGGGTGGAGATCTCGACCTTCCCGGCGCGGGCGAGCACCGTGTCCGGGGCGGCGTCTGCCGGGTCTATGGGGACTGAGCGGTCCGCCGCTCCGGAAGCCTGAGCGAAGACGGCAAGGACGAGGGTGAGAACGACGATCAGAAGGACGCCCGCCGCGGCGAGCCGCCGCCGCATGTAGATCCTGGCCTGTCTGACCTTGCGCGCCTCCTCGCGTGCCCTGCGCCGGGTCTCCAGCACGCTGCCGGCGAGCCTGGAGGATCTCTCTTCCCTGGCATGAGGATTCCTCCGGCGCGGGGGAGCGCTTGCCGCGTTCCTTGCCTGCCCAATATGTTGGGCCTCGTGAGTGTGTCCCCCTCGCATGCTGGGGGCGATTATACAGAGGGGCCGGGTGGCTGTAAATCGAGCCGTCTTATGGTCGGCCAACGGCTCTTGCTGGTATATTCTCCGGGTATCTTCTACCTCAGGAGGCCAGGTGCTCGCCAGAAAGCCGGTAGTCTCGATATACCACCAGTGCGTCCTGCTCGTGGTAGCGATCGCTCTGCCTGATCTTCCGGCGGCAGGGGGGGCCGTGCCCGGACCCGGTTCCGGTGGCGCTCCGGAGAAGGCCCGGAGGCGTAGTTGAGTCTCCCGCATCGCGAACGCGAACGGGCTTCGCTCAAGGATGTTCTCTACAGTGGTTTCAGAAGGCTCTTGCACCCCCTGGTGCGGCTGCTGTCGGCGTTGCGGGTGCGGCCCAACACGCTTACGGTGGTAGGCTGGGCGCTGGCCCTGCTCGCGGCCGTTCTCTTCGGCCTGGGCGTCTCCCGCCTGGCCGGAGCCGTGATGCTCCTCGGCGGCCTCTTCGACGCCCTCGACGGCGCGGTGGCTCGCGAATCGGACCGCTCGAGCTCGTTCGGTGCCTTTCTCGACTCGACGCTGGACAGGATCTCGGAGTCGGCGGTGTTCGTCGGCGTGATCTTCTTCTACGCCTCCTCGGGCCTCTCCTACGAGGCGCTCATGGCCGGTGTCGCGATGACTTTCTCTCTTCTGACCTCCTACACCCGGGCCCGCGCCGAGGGCCTGGGTATCGAGTGCCGGGTCGGCGTCCTGGAACGCGCCGGCCGCGTGGTCATCATCTCCGCGTTCTCGATCCTGGGCCTCCTGGAGTTGGGGATCGGACTGGTAGCCGCCGGCGCCCTGGTGACGACCGCGCAACGCATCCTGCACGTCCGCCGTGCCGCCGGGAGCTAGCCGCCACACGGCAACCGACGATTACCGGGCAAAGGTCGAGTGCGAGATCGCGCGTCTCGCCCACAGGATCAGGCCGACCGGTGTGCTCCTCCCTCTGGGCGACCCCCTCTCGGGCGTGATGCTGGTCGTCGAACAGCCCGCCGGTGAGCGCACCCTGGACGCCCTGACGCGTAGCCTCCGCGCCGTGAACCTTCCCAACGCCTACGTGACCTTTGCCTCTACAGACTCTCTCTTGCAGGAAATACTGGCCGCAGAGCCTCACGTTCTCGCCGCCATCGGTCCCGGCGCCGCCGCCGCGATAGATCTCCTGGACTACCCACTCGCCAGGGCCCGCTTCGCCGAAGCCACCGAAGGAGAGCCCTTCCTCTGGACTAAGGGTACCCTCGGACTCCGCCTGCCACCCCTGACCCCCGCCCTGCACGACGAAGCCGCTAAACGCCACTTTTGGAGATCCTTCCTCGCCCTCAAGGCCATCCATCATACAACCTGAACCCACGCCAGAGACAGGCCTACGTTTGTCTTTCACGCCTATTACAAATATTAAATTTTGTTAAGGAAAGATTGCGGCCGGAAAACACGAATTCCCTTTATTTAAGCCGTTTGGCGGCGGAAGGGAGATAGGAGGCGGGGGGTGAGGCGTTGCATGATTTGGCCTGTGGCTTTAGAGTGCCCGGCTTAGGAGGGGGGATTCTTCTCTGGGTCCCCTGGGCAACGTGCAATATACGCGGCTGCAGGGAGGGAATCCTGTGCGCATGTCTCGAAGGGCTGCCATCGTTCCATTTCTGATCCTGGTCACCGTGGTGGTACTTATTTCGGGGGTTACGGCCGGTGCGGCTCCTCAGGGCAGCGTTGAAGCCAAGCAAGCCGAGGTAGCGAGCGCCCGGGAGCGGCTGGCCGGTCTACGCGAGGAGGCTGGGGCGGCTTACGAGTCCTACAACAACGCGCTGCATCAGCTCAACGAGCTGGACAGGGACATAGAGGCGACGACGAAGGACCTTGAGGCGGCGCAGGCGCGCTTTGAGGAGGCAAAGAGCAGCTTTCGGGAGCATGCTTCGCGGGTCTACAGGAGTGGCAACGTCGCCTTCATAGACGTGCTCGTCGGGGTGGACAGCTTCTCCGATTTCGCCAAGCGGCTCGACCTGTGGCTGAAGGTCCTCACCGAGGAGCGTGCCCGGTACGAGCAGTTGCGCGAGGCGAGAGACGAGCTCGCCGCCGAGAAGGAGAGGCTCGAGAACCAGCGCGACCAGCGGCTCGCGGCGCTGGAGGAGGCCGCCGCGCAGAAAAAGAGCGCCGAGCGGGCCGAAGCTGAGGCCGAGGCCTATCTGGCGTCTCTCGGCGGAGAGTTGCAGGCGGCCATAGAGGCCGAGGCCCGGCGGCAGGCC
>JBFLXF010000121.1:0-6477 GCA_040757515.1 Actinomycetota bacterium | reverse complement strand
GGAAGCGGGTGCCCGCCACCAGACCGCCCACGTCGAGCGCCAGCACGCGCTTGCCCTTCAGCACCTCCGGGATGTCCTCGGAGACGATGCGCTGCGCGAGGCCCTCAGCTATGGCGGTCTTCCCTACGCCCGCCTCGCCGATGAGGACCGGATTGTTCTTGGTGCGGCGCGAGAGTATGCGCACGACGCGCGCTATCTCCTCGGCCCGCCCGATGACCGGGTCGAGCTCGCCGTCGCGAGCCATCTGAGTGAGGTCGCGGCTGACCTGATCGAGGACCGGCGTATTGCTCGGCGGGCCCTGCTGGCCACCGAAAGCACCACCGCCCCCCGCAGCCGCCCCGGGGAAGCCCGCGCCCGGCTGCGGCCCCATCTGCGCGCCGCGCTGCTGCAGGAGACGCAGGATCTCGCGCCGGAGCGCCTCGGCGTCGCCCGCCCCGTTCTGCTGCAGGATGCGGTAAGCGTTGCCGTCACCCTCGCCGAGCAGCCCGAGAAGCAGATGCTCGCTCCCGACCTGCGCCGCCCCCATCTGCCGGGCGGCGGTGAAGGAGAGCTGCAGCGCCCGCTTGGCGCTCGGGGTGAAGGTGTAGACCTGCTCCCCGGGGTCGCCCCTGTACTCCTGAAAGCGCGCCCGCATCCCATCCACATCAGCCCCGGCGCGCCTCAGAGCCTCGGTCGCCAGGTTGTCGCCGGTCACGATGCCCGCGAGCAGATGATCAGTGCCGATAGCAGCCGTCTTGGTCGTCCCCGCAGAAGCCTCCCGCGCACGCATCACAGCCTGCTGAGCCTCCTGCGTAAGCGCGTCAAAGAGACTCCCCGAAGACTGGCTCTGCTGCTGCAAAAGGTTGCGGAGCATCCCGAACGGGTCCATGCCGCCGCCCCCAATCATGCCCAGCTCCCTCGCACACTGCGTGCACAGGTACGTCGTCACCCGCTGATTGCCCTGCTGCTGAAAGACCTGCACGCTCGCGGGTCGTACCCCGCAATTCTCACATATCATCGTCTCGAAAATCCTCCTGGTAGAGATCCGCCCGAACCCTGTTCCCCTCTCAGGTCAGGTTCTAACGCCTATGGATCTTAGTCTGCTGCGCTCATATTTTATTACCATCAGAGCATAGATCAAGCGCGCTTCCGTACGGCGGATATGTGGTAAGTAGAGGTCTGCACGGAGCCGAGAGGAGGTTTGGCATGGCAGAGGAGCGAGGTCTGGTTGGCCTTGAGGCGCGGGATAAGGACGGGACGGTCTTCGGCAGGATCTCTGAGGTGGTAGCCGACGAAGAGAGCGGCGAGGTGACGCACGTCGTCGTGGAGCAGGACGGCGAACGGCTGGAGGTTCCCATCTCTGCGCTCACTCTGGATCCTGGCGCGGACTTCGCCACCTTCCACGCCGACCGTTCGGACGTGGAGCCTGGAGACCATGTGGGAGATGAAGAACGTCCGGCGCGCTACGCGCCGGACCGGTCGGAGACGGAGGATCGAGAGCACGAGGGCCAGTTCGTGAGCGAGCCGCAGGACCGGGCAGAGGCAACCTCGTCCGAGGCCACAGAGTCGACCGAGGCGGCGCAGGCGGGCGGCTGGGAGGACGAGGGCTCTACCACCGCCGACTCGGGCTATCCCAGGAGCGATGCCTACATAGACCCGGACACGGGAGAAGAGGTCTCCGAGCCGTTGATGGAAGAGAATGAGACGCTCGCGGACGAGGCGGAAGACCTGCTCGCGGAGAGCCGGATCGAGGTCCGCTCCGCGAGGGACGGCGTTGTGGAGCTGAGCGGTTCAGCCGGATCGCGGGAGGAGCTGCAGGGGCTCGTGGAGGAGATCATGGGCCTCGACGGAGTGCGCGAGGTGGACACCACCGACGTGGACGTCGGGTGATCCAGGAAGCGACCGCTCCCTGCGAGCGCCAGCAAACGCTCCCTCCACCGGAGCGTAACAGAAGGGCGGCAACTGTACGGGCGGCTCACTGCGACCGCAACGGCGCTTGCGGACCCGGACTCGCTCCAGAGCAGAGCCTCACCCCGAGAGAGCCCCGATAAGCTCCTGGATCCCGAGTATCACGAACAGCAGGACGGCTGCGGTGAGGAAGACGTTGGCGAGCCATCCGTTTCGGTAGGCGCGGTCCACGCGGCGGTTCAGAAGCCAGAGGAAGGTTATCGCCAGGAAGGGCATAAAGAACGCGCCGAGGGCGGCGTAGATCAGAACGAGCAGCACCGGCTGGCCGAAAGCGTGCAGGATCATGGGCGGGAACGTGATCCAGACGAGGAATATCCGGAAGGGCCAGCCCGTCTCGGAGAGGAGCCGGTCTGCCTCCTCGTCACGCGCGCCGCGCGCGGTCCACACAAAGTCCGAGAAGAGGTAGGCAGCGCCGTTCCAGGCCCCGATGATCGAGCTCGTCGCGGCGGCCCAGAACCCGACGAGGAAGAGCACGCTGGCTATACTCCCGAAGCGCTCGGCGATGGGTCCGGAGAGCGAGACGAGCCCCTCCTCGCCGCTTATCCCTTCTCCGCGGGCGAAGAGCAGCTCCGCGCCGATGATCAGCATGGCGACCATAAAGATGGCGGTCGTCAGGTAGCCGACGCCCAGGTCGGTGCGCATCGTGGGGATCCAGGAAGGGTGCCGCCAGCCGCGTTCGCGCGCCCAGTACGGGTATGACGCAAGCGTAAAGGTGCCGCCCACGCCCCCGATGATGGCCAGGGCGCCGAGCAGCGCTCCATCTCCCTCCGGCAACCGCGGCACGAGCCCCAGAGCCAGCTCCCCGAGTCCCGGCGCCATGACGATGGCGAGCCCGACGACGGTGACGAACATGATCCCGACGAAGACCTCCATTATCCGTTCGAAGATCTTGTAGCGCCCGATCCCCACGACCACGAACCCGAGGATCCCGTGCAGCACGGCCCACATCCAGAGCGGAAGCGCGTCCGGGAAGGCGGTCGTGAGAGCCAGCGAGGCCGCCGAGGTCGAGGCAGCACCGTAGACGAACGTCACGGTCAGGAGGTAGACGATGAAGTAGGCCATCGCCCACCAGCCTAGAGAGCGCCAGCCCTCGAGGATGGTATCTCCGGTCGCCATGTACCAGCGTCCAAGAGCCTCCGTCAGGACGTACTTTAGCAGCGCTCCAATGACTATCGCCCAGAGGAGCACCGTCCCGAAGTTCGTCCCCGCCGAGAGCGAGGAGACCAGGTCCCCGGTCCCGACTCCTGTCGCCGCGACTACGAGCCCCGGCCCCACATACTTCAAGCGCCCGCCAAGGGTGCGCGGGGCCGCCTCTCCGGCACCCTCCCTGCGCCCCTCTCCGGCAACGTCGGACATAGGCCCCCTCCTCCGTCCTCGCTTCCCTTGCGTATTAGAGCGCAGGCGAGGCCGCGAAGCAATCCTCTGTCGCTGAGAGCGTTATGTGCTTGGGCCGAGGACAGCGATTATCTCTTCGCGCCCGACAACCTCCAGGCGAACGCCGCAAGCTTCGACTTCTTCGGCCACCCGCTCCCGAGCGCAGCCTTGATCACTCGACCGGTGAAACGAGGCGAAAAGTAGCTCATTTGCGGGATGTATAGCCCTCTCCCACACCGGTATCCTGAGCATGATACATAGGCAACTTAGGGGCAGATAAGGTGAGTAGAGTATTGAGAAAATCAGCGGCAAAGATAATCTGGATAGGAAAGACGGTCTCAACGGTCTTCGGGCTGGCACTGATTTTGGCATTAATAATCGGGGCAGCTTCTGTGGCGCTCGCCGGAACCGGAGTGGGAGCGTCCTTCCACCTCGGGCAGACAAACAGGGTAAACAAGCTCAGCAGCCTGGTGGGCAGCGTGGGAAGCGGCGCCAGCCTGTTGATAGACAACAACTCCTCCAACGCAAAGGCTACCGCTCTGAATCTGCAGGTGGAGCCGGGCCATGCCCCGATGAGGGTCAGTTCCTCCGCGAAGGTGGACAGGCTCAACGCCGACATGCTCGACGGCAGGGACTTCAGCAGCGCGTTCAACGCCACAGATGTATTCGGCAACAACACGAGCGGCCCCCTACCCATCTCGAACACCTTCACCAGCAACGGTGGAACGCTCCTCATCACGGCTTCCGGTTCCGGGTTTCGCAACAGCCGGCTGGAGGGGAACATAGGTATGTGGGTCAACGTCATTGACTCGAACGGATCTGGGATAGGGTATCGGATAGGGACGTACACCAACGAGCGAAACAGCCACAAGGCGTTCGTGACATACCAGTGGGTCCTCGAGGACAAGCCCGCCGGCACCTACACGATCAGGCTCACGGAAGCGGACGACCTCTTTGACTGCAACACAGCCGCCGAGGATATGCGAGATTACTGCACCACCACCGACTCTAACGATAAATTCCACGTAACCGTGCTGGAGATCCCGGACTAGAAGCATGGCTGAAAGCCTTCTATGAAGCCGCCGCTTGGGTACACTTCTCTCGGAGACGCCGGGGAGGTGTCCGTGATGTCCGAGAGACTGCCGGGATTCAACAGAGGCGACTACCCCTACGCCTCGACACGCGGGTCGAGACTCCCTCTATGGTTTGCTCGCCTTGCACAGCAAAGAGCAGCTCCGGGACGAGGACTTCGCCTGGCCGTATTCCCGGACAACGTGTGACCGCTCGTCTCCCCGAGCCTGTCCGCGACGGCGCTGTTTATGCAAACATACGAAGGCGTCTCCGAGGAGGCAAAGGTGCAAGCGGACTTCGACCCGCGCTGGAAAGCGCCGCTGAGTTCAGGTTCGGAGGAGCGTTCCCCCGCCAAGAGCACGCCGGAACGGTTTTCCGCGAGAGCCCGGACTTCGCTCGCCATACACGCTACCTCCGGAGCCGCAGGCTCAAGGCTATTCCGGACGCCACCTGCGTCCCGGGGAGATCAAGGACACCTGCAATCTGCCGGCCGATGGGATCACCGCGCTGGCTCGGGAACCGGCCGCCGAAGACCCCTGCTTCGGCCCGAAGAAGCGGGCGCTCTAATTATGGTTCGTCACGCATTCGCTAACCCGTCGTCCCGCTCAGAGTCTGGGGTTTAGGCGACGTTTCTAGAAGCGCCGCACGAGCAAGGCGTTACCGATAAGGAGGAGCACCACCTCCGAGGCGGCGACCGAGAGGAAGTTGAGCAGGTAGGGCAGGTCGGTCGCGACCGTCAGGACGATCGCGACGCCTGCGGCGGTGTAGAGGGCGTAGACGAACGAGGCGACATAGGTGCCGAAGGTCGTCCCGATCCTGCGGGCGATGAACCAGCAGAGCAGGCCGCCTGTGGCGTCCACGAGCGGCATGAAGGCCAGCTCCAGCACCCCGGCGAACGGCGAGAAGAGGTTGATGATCACGGTCCCCACCCCGAAGGCCGGAATGGTGGCCGGGTACTTTATGACGAGCGGCTTCAGGGCCTCCCCCACCCTGAACTGCACCGGCCCGAAGGCGATGGGCGCGACCGCCAGACTCAGCACCACGTAGAGCGCCCCCACCACCCCGGCGACGGCGACCCTGCGCGCCGCGCTGTTATCCACTACCGTCACTCATGCCCTCCCCCTACTGCGCGAGCGCGCAGCCGTCCTTGCGGGGATCGCTCCCGCACGCCCGCACTCCGTTCTCGAGCAGCCGGATGAGCTGAGCGCCGCCCGTCGGAATCTCGTAGCCCGCTCCCACCCGGACCCGGTGGCCCATGCGCCTGAGCTCCTCTATCTCCGCCTCCGGCACGCGCCCCTCGATGAGCAGGACACCCTCGTGGTGGTAGTGGCGGGGGTGGTCCACGGCCTCCTGCGAACTCATGCCGTGGTCTATGAGGTTCGAGAGGAGCTGCGCGTGCCCCTGCGGCTGCATCGGGCCGCCCATCACCCCGAAGGTCGCCCACAGGGCGCCGTCTTTCGTGGCGAGGCCGGGGATGATCGTGTGCATCGGACGCTTGCCGGGAGCGAGGGCGTTCGGGTGGTCAGGCTCGAGACGGAAGGAGTGGCCCCGGTTCTGCAGGCAGACGCCGGTGCCTTCGGCGACGACCCCGCTTCCGAAGCCCTTAAAGAGACTGTTTATGAATGAGCAACCGTTACCCTCGGCGTCCACCGCGCAGAGATAGGTGGTGTCCTCTCCAAGCGCGGGCTCGGTGACGGCGCCGGAGGCACGATCGGGGGAGATGCGCTCGCGCAGCGACGCGGCGTACTCCTTGGAGAGCAGACGCTCCGTCGGGGCCTCGGCGTGCTCCCAGAAGTCCGGGTCTCCTATCTCGGCGTAGAGGTCTTCGTAGGCGAGCTTCTTCGCCTCGACCTCAAGGTGGATGCGCTCTGCGCTCGCCGGACCGAGCGAGCCCAGGTCGAAGCCCTCGAGGATGTTGAGCATCTCGAGGGCGGCGATGCCCTGTCCCGGTGGCGGTATCTCAAAGATGCGGATGCCACGGTAGCCGGTGGAGATCGGCTCCACCCACAGCGTCTCGTGGGCGGCAAGGTCCTCCTCGGAGAGATAGCCGCCAGCCTCCTGCGCGGCCTCTGCGAGGCGACGCGC
>JBFLXF010000120.1:0-6508 GCA_040757515.1 Actinomycetota bacterium | reverse complement strand
GGCGGCTTCGCTCTGGCCCATTCGCCCGTGCTCCACGGCCTCGACAACCTTCTTACGCAGATCTTCGGAGTACGCTTTCATGCGCCCATGATGACGCACGGTTCAGTGACCGTGCAACTTGCTCTAGGGTTAGAAATAGCGAGTCGGCGCGCTACCCGGACTCACACAAAGAGCCTGCAAAACGGGGATTTGTCTCCGGCGGCCTCAACGTAGAGTTTAGACGCCTCTGGATACGGAGCTGTGCTCTATACCGCCGTGGATACTGGCCCACTGACGGGCGGGGAGTCCCCAGAGAGCGATAAAGCCGGCTGCGGCGGACTCGTCAAAGGAGCTGCCCGGGTCGTAGGTGGCGAGGTTTTTGTTGTAGAGAGGCTTCGGAGCGGAGCGCCCGACGACCGTGGAGGAACCCTTGTAGAGTTTGAGGCGCACGGAGCCGGTTACGGACTTCTGCGTCTCCTCGATGAAAGCATCGAGGGCGGCCTTGAGGGGGGTGAACCAGAGTCCCTCGTAGGTAAGCTCGGCGTAGCGCTGCTCGACGGTGGCCTTGAAGCGGAGGACGTCCTTGGTGAGGGTGAGGGTCTCGAGTTCTTTGTGGGCCTGGATGATGGTGAGGGCTGCGGGGGCCTCGTAGATCTCACGGCTCTTTATACCGACGAGGCGGTCCTCGATCATGTCCACCCTTCCGACCCCGTGCTCTCCGGCGACGGCGTTGAGTTCCGCGATGAGGTCCACCAGCGCCAGCTCCTCGCCGTCCAGGCTGACCGGCAGCCCCTCCTCGAAGCCGATCTCCACGTAGCGCGGCGTGCCGGGCGCCTCCTCCGGCTCCGCGGTGAGCTCGAAGACATCCGGCGTCGGCTCGTGGTCGGGGTCCTCAAGGGGACCGGCCTCTATCGAGCGGCCCCAGAGGTTGGCGTCCACGCTGTACGGGGACTCCTTCGTAGTCGGCACCGGGACCCCGTGCTCCTCGGCGAAAGCCATCTCTTGCGGGCGGCTCATGTTCCAGTCCCTTACCGGTGCCACGACCGTGAGGTCCGGGGCGATCGAGGCCGTCGTCACGTCGAAGCGGACCTGGTCGTTGCCCTTTCCCGTCGAGCCGTGCGCGATGTGCGTCGCCCCCACCTCACGCGCGGCCTCCACCAGCTTCTTCGCTATGAGCGGACGCCCTAAAGCTGTGAACAAGGGATACTTGCCGCCGTAGAGCGCGTTCGCCTTTATCGCCGGGGCCACGTACTCCTCCGCGAACTCCGCCCTCGCGTCACGCACGAAGGCATCGGCGGCGCCTATCCCTAGCGCCTTGGACTTAACGTCTTCCGCAGGTTCACCCTGGCCGAGATCCAGGTACAGGGCGTACGGCGTCGCTCCCTGCTGTTCGAACCACTTCAGGCAGACGGAGGTGTCGAGCCCGCCGGAGTAGGCGAGGACGACTTTCTTTCCTTCCAGCACATCTTCCTCCTTACGAATTACGAGGTTTCGCGAACGTCGTGCTCCTTCCCGCGCCAGGTGGAGAGGGCGACGTTCCAGGTCGTCTCCCGCCTCTGCATCCGCCCCCGCGACGCTCTACCTACTCGACGTTCCCGGCGGGCCGGGTCTTGGCGCGGCAGACGTCGGCGATGAGGCTCGCAACCTCCTCGGCGGCGGCGTTGTCGGGCGTGACGGCGAGCACGGTGTCCTGGCCGGCGATGGTGCCTACGATCCTGAGCCCCTTCACCCGGTCGAGGACGCTGGAGACGGCGCCCGCGGTCCCGTCGCGGGTGTGTATGACGACGGTGTGCTGGGCGGGCGTGATGCCGAGGACGAAGCTCGGTAGCACCTCTATGCTCGCGGAGCCCGCCTCGTGCGGCAGCGCCAGGTAGCGGTTGCCGACCTTCAGGACGCCCAGCTCGGCGAGGTCCCGGCTCACCGTCGCCTGCGCCACCTCGACGCCCTCCTCGGCGAGGGCCTTCACGACGCCCTGCTGGGTGCCGAGGTCCCTCTCAGAGATGAGGCGCAGGATGAGATCCTGCCTCGTCGCCTTATCCACGGTCTGTAGAGCCGAACCCATCGCGTCCCTCCTACTTCAGGTGCTCGAGCCCGAGGTCCTCGGCGTACCCGAGCGCCAGATTCATGTTCTGCACCGCCGCCCCGGAGGCGCCCTTGAGCAGGTTGTCTACCGCCGAGAAGAGCAAGAGCTTCCCCGCCCTGCGGTCCGCCGCCGCCGAGAGCCGGCAGCGGTTCGTGTTAGCCACGTGCGAGACGTGCGGCGGCTCCGCTCGCGCCTCGACGAAGTCCCAGCCCGCGTAGTCCTCCGCGTACCAGCCGAGCACCTCGTCCGCCGCGGGCACCCCCCCTGCCTCCTCGAACTCGATCACGATGGTCTCAAGCTCGCCGCGGCTGATGGGCAGCAGGTGCGGCACGAACGTCACCTCCGGCGTGCCCGGCGCGACCCGCCGTAGCATCGCCTCTATCTCCGGCGTGTGCCGGTGGCGCATCTCGCCGCCTACCACACCGTAGGGCGACGCGCTCTCGTTCACCGTGACGAAGTGCGTCTTGACGCTCGGCTTTGCTCCGGCCCCGCTCACCCCCGAGAGGGCGTTTATCGTGACAGAGCGCACCGCGCCCCCGGCCCGGCGCAAGACCGGCGCGAGCGCCAGGATCGCCGCCGTCGGGTAACACCCGGGGTTCGCCACGAGCCGCCCCTCCGCCGCCCCGAAGACCTCAGGAAGCCCGTAGTGCGCCTCCGCAAGCAGCCCCGGCACCGGGTGCTCCCCGTACCACTCCTCGTACAACGCCGCCTCGGGCAGCCGAAAGTCCGCCGAGAGGTCCACGACGAGCCTCGCCCCGGCATCCAGCAGGCCGGCCACGGCGGCGGCGCTCTCCCCGTGCCCGTAGGCCACGAACGCCACGTCGAGCGAGGAGGCCTCTATCTCCTCGGGCTCCACGTATCTTCCCTCCACCGCCAACTGCGGGTAGACCTCGCTTATCTCCCGCCCCGCATATCCCCGCGAAGAGACCTCCAGCGAGCCAACCTCCGGATGCCCCGCGAGCAGACGCACCAGCTCCGCCCCCGCATACCCGCTGCCGCCGTACACCGCCGTCCTGAGTCCCATAGCAGGCATTGTACGAGCTTCGGATAATTATTCAAGTATCTGCATAAATCTCTTGACGTCCGGATGCCGCGATGCGAGAATGGCCCTCCACGATGAATAAAGATTCAACAATCGGAATAAGCGGCGTCTCCGGCGGAGCGACTGCGCCGCGAAGCTTTCTGGCCGGTGGCGCGGGGTGCGGGATAAAGGAGGCCGGGAGGCCGGACGTGGGGGTGCTGTTCTCGGAGGCCCCGTGCGTGGCGGCGGCGGTCTTCACGCGCAACGCGTTCAAGGGCGCGCCGCTCGGGGTGACGCGCGAGGCCGTCGAGGGAGGCGGCGTGCGGGCGGTCGTGGCGAACAGCGGCAACGCCAACGCCGCGACCGGGAGGGGCGGCGTAGAGGACGCGCGGGCGATGCAGAGGGTGGCGGCGGACGCGCTCGGGATCGGGGCCGGAGAGGTTGCGGTCGCCTCGACGGGCGTGATCGGGGAGCGGCTGCCGATGGGACGCGTAGAGCGCGGGATACGAGACGCGGCGGCCAGCATCGGGCGGGACGGAGCGGCGTTCGCGCGGGCGATACTGACCACCGACACCCGCGCGAAGGAGGCGGCGGTCGAGGCAGAGATCGGCGGCACGGTCGTCACCGTCGGCGGGACGGCCAAGGGGAGCGGCATGATCCACCCGAACATGGGCACCATGCTCGCCTTCCTGACCACAGACGCCGCCGTGAAGGAGGAGTGTCTGCAGGAGACGCTGCGACGCGCGGCGGAGAGAACGTTCAACCGCGTCACCGTGGACGGCGACACCTCGCCGAGCGACATGGCCCTCCTGCTGGCCAACGGGGCCGCCGGCAACGAGCCCCTGACGCTGGAGTCGCCGGAGTACCCGGCGTTCGCGGCGGCGGTCGAAGAGGTGGCGTGCGCTCTGGCGAAGGAGATCGCGCGCGACGGCGAGGGCGCGACCCGGCTCCTGGAGGTCGTGGTGGAGGGTGCGGCCGACGAGGCGTCGGCGGCGGCGCTCGCCCGGAGCGTCGCCGGTAGCAACCTGGTCAAGGCGGCGGTCTTCGGCGAAGACGCCAACTGGGGGCGGGTGCTTGTGGCGATGGGATACTCGGGCGCGCCGTTCGACCCGGAGAGCGCCGAGCTGTGGTTCGGACCGGTAAAGGTCTTCTCCGGCGGCGAGCCGGTAGAGCACGACGTTGAGAAGGCCAACGCGGCGCTCGCGGGCGAGGAGGTTCGCATAACCGCCAGGCTGGGCGAGGGAACGGCCTCGGCGACAGCCTGGGGCTGCGACCTGACGTACCGTTACGTCGAGATCAACGGGAGCTACCGCACGTGAGACCCATCGTCGTCAAGATAGGAGGCGGCGCGCTCGCGGGCGGGGCGCTCGAGGACCTGCCGGGGGTTCTGTCCGGCGGCGCTCGGGTCGTGCTCGTTCACGGCGGTGGCGCCCGGCTCACCCGGATGCTCGACGCTCTGGGCATCCCGACCCGCTTCCACGAGGGCCTGCGCGTCACCGATGAGGAGACCCTGGAGGTCGCAGAGATGGTCTACGCCGGCGGCGTCAACAAAGAGCTCGTACGGGAGCTCGGCGCGATGGGCGTCCCCGCCGCCGGCATCTCCGGCACCGACGGGCCGACCCTGATCGTGGAGCCCGTGCCGCATCTCGGGCGCGTCGGGGAGGTCGCGGAGGTGAGGGCGGGGCTCGTCGAGGCGCTGTGGGGCGGCGGCTTCGTGCCGGTCGTCGCGCCGCTCGGGCTGGGGCCGGAGGGAGCCTACAACGTCAACGCCGACTCGGCGGCGGCGGCGCTCGCCGCCGGGCTCGGGGCCGGGCACCTCTTTCTGCTCACCGACGTGGACGGCCTGCTCGCGGGGGGAGAGACCGTACCCGCGCTCGCGCCGGAGGAGTGCGAGGACTACGTGGAGAAGGGGCTCGCGGCGGGCGGGATGGTGCCCAAGCTCCGGGCGGCGTCGGCGGCCGCGCGCAGCGGGTGCGAGGCCAGGATCATAAACGGCAACAAGAGAGGGGCGCTCGCGGGAGCGCTCGCCGGAGAAGAGGTCGGAACTCTGATATCGGAGGGAGCAGAGGCGTGGAATCGGTGATGAACACCTACAAGCGGCTGAACATAGCCCCGACCAGCGGGCGGGGGAGCTGGCTCTTCGACGAGGCGGGCAACCGCTACCTGGACTTCATAGCGGGGATCGCGACGAACTCCCTCGGGCACGGCCACCCGGCGCTCGTGTCGGCGATACGGGAGCAGGCCGGGAGGCTCATCCACTGCTCCAACCTCTACGAGATACCGCTGCAGGCCGAGGTCGCGGAGATGCTCACCGACGCCACGCACTTCGATCGGGTCTTCTTCTGCAACTCCGGCGCCGAGAGCGTCGAGGCCGCCATAAAACTCGCCCGCCGCCACGCGCACGAGAACCACGGGCCGGAGAAGCACGAGATCCTGAGCTTCTCCAGGTCGTTCCACGGCCGCACCTACGGCGGCCTCACCGCGACGGCCCAGCCCGCCCTGCAGGAGGGCTTCGGCCCGCTGCCCGCAGGCTTCGTCTACGCTCCCTACGGCGACCTTGCGGCCGCAAAAGAGATGGTCGGGCCGCGGACGGCGGCGGTCATCGTCGAGCCCATCCAGGGCGAGGCCGGAGTCAACGTCCCGCCTGAGGGCTTCCTGCAGGGGCTGCGAGAGCTCTGCGACGAGCACGGGGCGCTCCTGATCTTCGACGAGGTGCAGACCGGCGCCGGGCGGACAGGCCATCTCTACGCCTACCAGGGCGCGGGCGTCGTCCCGGACGTCCTTACGAGCGCCAAGGGCCTCGGCGGGGGCTTCCCGGTCGGGGCGATGATGGCGAAGGAGGAATACGCCGCCGCCCTCACTCCCGGCAGCCACGGCTCCACCTTCGGCGGCAACCCGCTCGCGATGGCGGCGGTAAAGGCGGTGCTCGGAGTGATCAAGGACGAGAAGTTCCTGGAGGAGGTGCGGTTCAAGGGCAATATCCTCAAGAACGCGCTGCAGAAGCTCGCAGAACGCGTGCCCGGCGCAGAGGTGCGTGGCGAGGGATTGCTCGTCGGCTTCGACCTGGGGCCGGAGCTCGCTCCGAAGGTCTTCGAGCATTGCCTCAAAGAAGGGCTGCTCGTCAACCTCGCCGGCGGGCGGACGATCCGCATCGCGCCTCCGCTCACCGTGAGCCGGACCGAGATCCGCTACGCTCTGGGCTTTTTTCGAAGCGCCGTTGGAGAGGTGACGTATGCCCAGAGCGAGATCGAGATGGCGCTGAGCGCATGATTCCGAACCTCGGAAACACCCCGCCTCCTCTCTCCCCTCTCGCCGGACGCGACTGCCTGACCCTCGCCGAGTTCACGCCGCAGGAGACCAGGCTCATACTGGATGAGGCCGTCAAGATAAAGGCGCTGCAAAAGAGCCGTATCCCTTACCGGCCC
>JBFLXF010000119.1:0-6544 GCA_040757515.1 Actinomycetota bacterium | reverse complement strand
ATCCGCTCCAGCAGCTCCAGCCGCCCGAACACCCGACCGGGCCTCCGGGCGAGCGTAAGGAGAAGCCGGAACTCGGTGGGGGTGAGCGCGAGCGGCGCGCCCTCCCAGCTAGCCTCGTGCCGGGAGAGGTCCACCCGCAGCGGACCCACCGAGAGCGGCGCCTCTGCAGCCTCCGCCGGGGATGCCCTCCGCAGCACCGAGCGGACGCGGGCCACGAGCGCCCGCGGGCTGAACGGCTTGGTCACGTAGTCATCGGCGCCCAGTTCGAGCCCGATCAGCTCGTCCACCTCCTCGGCGCGGGCGGTGAGCATGATGATCGGCACCCCCGACTCGCGCCGCAGGCGCCGGCAGACCTCCAGGCCATCCACCTCCGGCAGCATCAGGTCCAGCACGACCAGGTCCGGGCTCGCCTCCCGGAACCGCTCCAGCGCCTCCCGCCCGTCGCCGGCGCTCACCACCCTGTAGCCCTCGTGCTCCAGGTACTCGCGCACCACCCTCACCAGCTTCGGCTCGTCGTCCACCACCAACACGGTCTGCCTGCTCACCTCGCCCGCCCTCCGATGCGGCGGCAGGCGTTCACGTCGCCCTCCTTGAGGCCCGCAACCGGCGCCTTCGGGCGCGTGTAGCACTTCTGCTCTATCTCCGATCCCCTTCCCGGCCGTCGGTCTGCTCGATCTCGTCCAGGTAGCCCTTCATCAGCTCTATCTCGGCCGACTGCTCCTCGATGATCTTGTGCGCTAACTCCTTCAACTCGGGATGCTCGGACTCCTCGAGCGCCTTCTCGGACATCTCGATGGCGAGCTGGTGGTGCGGGATCATCATCCGCAGGAACATCTCGTCGGTGGCGTCACCGCCCATCATCTCCTGCATGGAGCCGCCCATCATCCGCTCCATCGCGCCGTCGCCCATCATCTCGCCCATCATGGTCGGGTCCATCATCCCGAAGGTTCGCCCGGCGTCGGGGTACCACCGCTCGCGCCACGCCTGCATCTGCTCGATCTGCTCGGATTGGCTCTCCTGTATGTTCCGAGCAAGCTCCCGCAGTTATCCGAGGCAACGCCGCGATCGCACCCGGCGTACCGTCCTCGCGGCGTGCGCGGCCGCCGGCCGGGACCGTCCTTCGCGCCTCGCGGCGGGACTTGGGGCAGAGACTGCTCGTCCTCTGCGCTGCCGCCCTGGCGCTAACCTGCCTCACCCAGGCGCCCGCCCAGGGACTCGAGAAGCGGGTCTACGGGACCGTGGTCGTCGAGTCCGGGGAGGAGGTGGAAGAAGCGTCCGCGGTCATCGGCGGGGTGGCGGTGGACGGCGCCGTGGAGGGAGACGTCTCCTCAGGGTACGGCGACGTCCGGGTAGACGGCCCCGTCGGAGGGGACGTGAACTCGGGCTTCGGCGACGTAAGCGTCCGGGCGCCGGTCGGCGGAGACGTAGGGGCCAGCTTCGGCGACGTCTACGTGGATTCCCGTGTCGGGGGCGACGTGGACGTGCGACGTGGGGACCTTCGCCTCGGGCCGAATGCCGAGATCCACGGCCACGTCTTCGTCGGGGACGGCTCGGTCCGCGCGGAGAGGGTCGCCGCGCTCCCCGGCCACGTCGAGGCCGGAACGGCAACGCGGCTCCGGCACGTCCCGGACGGCACGGGATCCCCGTGGTTGCAGGCCTGGCTGTTCGCGACGCTCGTGTTCGTCGCGTGCTGCGTGCTCGCCGCGGTCGCCTTACCTCGCCCGATGCGCGCCGCGGCGCTCCGGGCGGAGCAGTACCCGGGTCGCTCCCTGCTACTCGGCGTAGTCTCCGTCCCGGTGGCAGTGATCCTGGCCGTGGTGCTCGCCGTCTCCGTCGTGGGGATACCCGTCCTGCTACTCTTGTCCCCGGCATACCTCGCTCTGCTGTTCTTCGGCGCTTTGGTAGCGGCGTACTTCGTCGGGCGCAAGGTCCTGATGTCCACCGGCCGGCACGGGGGCGGCGATGCCCTGGCCGCCGCGACCGGGGCTTTGATCGTCGCCGCTACGTATCTGATCCCCGTCCTCGGCGACCTCGCCCTCTACCTTTTCGTTCTTCTCGGCGCCGGGGCCACGATCATCGCCCTCTTCTCTTACCGCCGGTTGTTCTGATAGTGCGTGATCGCATCACGCGTTGACCCCATCGGGGCCCCTATCCTCATGTGCCGCCTTATTACCGGCTTATGCCAGGTGACCGTTATACTTCCCAGGGAGTTTAGTAGTCTTAAAGTATGGCCTCTTATTAGTCGGCTGGCCCCCCTCGGCCTCGTCGGGCTCCCCATCGTCCCCAGCGAACTGGACAAGATGCGCCCCGACGACGAGATCACTATCAGAGGCCCCGTCGGCGAGAGGTACGTGTACCGTGTCTACGACAGGCTGACCGTCCGTCCCGTCGACTACTGGGCGGCGTATCCCGTCGAGGGCAAGACCATCGTCTTTCTCCAGACATGCGCCCTCATCCCGACCTTCGAGAACCGCCTCATAGTACGCGCCGAGCTGGTCGGCTAGCTTCTCGGCAAGCGTACCGGTCTCGCAGGATTTTTAAGGGCGCGTTATGAACCTTGTGGGGTTGTTGTGCGCTCCGCGAAGCCTGCGAGTCTCGCCAACGGCCGGGTCAGAGTCTTCTTCTACCGACCCAGTGCTGGACGGCCTCACGTCGAGCTCGGCGCCAGGCAGGGCGCGGGTACACCGGTAGCGTAGGCCAAAAGCCTTTACCCCAGGCCTACGTCCAAGGTCATCATGACGCTGAAACCGACCACGAGCGAGAGGGCGGCGATGTCGGGGCTGCCCCGCTTGGCCTCGGGGATGAGCTCCTCGGCGACGACGAAGATCATGGCCCCCGCGGCGAACGCCAGGGCGTAGGGCAGGATGGGCTGCGCGTAGAGCACCGCCGATGCCCCAACGACGGCCGCCACGGGCTCGACGGTCGCGGAGAGCTGGCCGTAGAAGAAGCTGCGGGGGCGGCTCATCCCTTCACGCCGCAAGGGCATGGCGACCGCCGTGCCCTCGGGGAAGTTCTGGAGCCCGATCCCGGCAGCGAGCCCCACCGCCGCTCCGAGGGAGGATCCCTGTATCCCGGCGGCCGCTGCCCCGAACGCCACGCCCACGGCCAGTCCCTCCGGGATGTTGTGCAGCGTGATCGCCGACACCAGCAGTACGCTCCGCTGCCAGCCGGTCTTGACGCCCTCGGCCTCGCTCCTCGGGTGCCCGGGGTGCAGGTGCGGCAGGAAGCGATCCACGAGCCGGAGGAAGACCCCGCCGGCCAGAAAACCGATCAGCGGCGGGCCCCAGATCGGCAAGGGTCCCCCCTCCGAGAGCTCTATCGCCGGTGCCAGGAGCGACCAGAAGCTGGCCGCGATCATGACGCCCGCCGCGAACCCCAGCATCGAGTCCAGCAGCCTGCGGTTGACGTTGCTGGTACCAAACACCAGCGCCGCCCCACACGCCGTCATGCCCCAGGTGAACGTGGTGGCGATCAGCGCCTGCAGGACCGGCGGGAGACCGGAGAAGGACCCTATCACGAGACCTTGCTCCTTCCTGCTCCGAATCCGGAACCATTCGCTTATCCGATCGGCGTAGTCTGCTCGAAGAAGAGATGTCTTCTAGGTCGTCTGCACGTCGACGCGGTCGGCCTGGACCACGAGGCGCGCGGTCTCCGGCCCGGGCGGCGAAGTCAGGAGCCCCGGGGTTATGGTCCACCAGTCGTCGAGGCTGGCGACGCAGGTCTGGAGGGTCACCATGTCGCGGCCCGGCTGCGGGTTCGTCACCCACGTGTCCTGGGGCATGACGGCGAAGACCTTCGTGACCTCATAGGTGTAGGTCGTCCCGTTGGCGTCCTCGAGGATTATCTCGTCTCCCCGCTGCATCGACGGGAGGTTGTAGAACTGTCGGTAGCTCGGGGTGCCAGCGTAGCCGATCCGGTGCGCCGCGATGTAGGTGTTGCCGTTCTCCTGCCAGGGGAACGCCGTGCTGGGCAGCTTTATGGCGCCGTTGTCCATGGCTACCGGGTCCTCGGTGTTGGCGACGTAGTTGTCGTAGAGGCCCAGATTAGGAACGGTGAGGTAGAGGTCGTTGGTGGCCGGTTTCGGCGCCTCGCCGTCGACCTCCTTCTTCTCGGGGCCGGAGCTCAGCGTGATGCCCACGCGGCTGCCCTCTTTGATCTCGATGCCCGGCAGCGGGTCCTGGTAGAAGACCCCGCCCTTCTCGTATTCGTCGTTGGGCTTCCTCTTCACCTCGCCGAGCTCGAGGCCGTGCTCCTCGAGTATCTTCTCGGCCTCTTCTTTCGTGGCGTTGTACGGGATGTCCGGGACCGCGACGGTCTCCTCGGCGACCTCTCTCTCCGCGGCCTTCGCACTCTGCCCCTCCGGGTCGGGGGCCGCCTCCGGGGCTTCCGCGAGTTCGGGGCTCTGGACGCGCGCTATCTTCTCGGTCTCGACTACCCCCCGTGAGGCGGCCGTCTGCGGTGTTTCTACGGCGAAAAGCAAGGCGCCGGCGAGCACCAGGGCGACGAGCGAGACGAACGCGAAGAACGCCGCCCGCCGCCTGCGGCGCCGGAACTTGCGCCTGTCGGAGCGCTTGACCGTGCGAGACCTCCTTCCTCTTGTTGGCCTCTCGGGCGGTACCGCCTTCAAGATCCTCTCACGCAACGCGTCCTCCCTTCATCTCTCCCGGGTGTCGAGCCAACCCCGGCTCGCCCTTCGTCGCAGGCTCGCAACCCGTCGAACCGTGCGGCCGTCGGCCGAACTTCGATCTGACCCGCGTTCCGACGCGGGGAGGAGCGGCCTACAGGCGGAAGACCTGCAGGACAGAGACGGTAGGCGCCGGCGGGGGCCGAAGCGCGGCCTTGAGGTGGGGTTTTCGGAACAGCGGCAGCTCGGGCGGTCGGGCCCGACGCCACCCCGATAGCCCCGTGAGCAACGACCAGAGGGCCGCAGCGACGAAGAAGACCAGCGCTCCGACGTGGTTGGCGAGGGCCGCGACCCCGTCGTCTCCAGTGTGGTGCCCATGAGGAGCCCAGAACGCGGGCACGGCGGCGTAGCCCCGGGCGGCCCCGTCGATCCCCGCGTGGGCGGACGGCGAGGCGCCCTCCGCGCGGGCGTGGGCCGGTCCGGACGTCGGCTCTCTCTCCCCGAGCTCCGTACCCGTTACCCCGTGCATCGCCACCGGGAACCCCTGACAGACCAGCACGGCGAGCACCAGCAGAGGAGCGAGCACCTCTCCGCGTCTCAGCCAACGCACCAACCCGCTATCCTTCCCCGCACCGGGTGGCATTGCCCCCGCATTCTATCCCATCTCCGGCCCCCACTACCGCGCCGAAGTAGTCCGGCGTCCGTCGCCTCAGACGTGGCCGCGCGTTCATTGTCGCGCCCCACGTCGCCTCGTGGCGGGACGGGAGTGCCGGAGGAGGAGTATGAGGGCGAAGCCGAGGGCGAGGACGCTGCTCACGAAGAGGTTGCCGCGGGCGGTGCCGCCGATGATAAAGGCGGGGTCCACGCGCAGCGTCTCGACGAAGAAACGCCCGACGGAGTAGAGGCTCACGTAGAGCAGGAACACGTCGCCGGCCTTCAGGCGGTCTGCGAACCGGCGGGCGACCCACAGCAGGACGAGGCAGACGAGCAGGTTCCAGACCGACTCGTAGAAGAAGGTGGGGTGGAAGGCTTCGGCCTCCGCGAACTCGGCGGGCCGGTTCTCCGGGTCTATCCGTATCCCCCACGGCAGATCGGTTGGGCGTCCGAAGAGCTCCTGGTTGAAGTAGTTGCCCCAGCGGCCTATCGCCTGGGCGAGCACGAGGCCGGGCGCGGCGGCGTCGGCGAAGGTGAGGGGGTTTATGCCCTGGAACCACGAGAACAGGAGCACGCCGAGGAAGCCGCCGGCGACCGCGCCGTAGATCCCGAGCCCCCCGTTCCAGACCGCGAAGACGCCCGGGAACGGGTCGTCGGCGTAGAGGTGGTAGTCCGTGATGACGTGGTAGATCCGCGCACCGATAAACCCGAGCGGCACGATAAAGAACAGCGAGTCAAGGGCCAGCGCCCCGTCGTAGCCCCTACGCGCCAGCTCACGGCTCGTCAGCCAGGTGCCGACCGCGATCCCGAGCGCGATAAACAGCCCGTAGTAGCGGACGGCCAGCGGTCCGGCCTCGAAGACGACCGGGGAGGGCGGGCTGGGTATAGAGATCACCAGTAGCAACGTCGGTCTCCTTTCGTCGGTGCCGGCCGGTGCCGTTCGCCGACCCTTTCACCCGGTCGAGCCCCGCGGGGACGATGCGCTTGCGTCCACGAGCGGGCGCGAATAGAACGCGAAGCGTTCCCCGCTGCGGCTGACCCGCTCCCCTCCCGGTCTCCAACCGAGCCGTTCGTAGAAGGCTCCCGCACCGCGCTCACCCGGTAGCGTGACGAGCTCGAGGCGCTCCAGGCCCGCCGCCCGCGCCCGCTCCTCGTAGGCGGCCACGAGCGCGCTGCCCACGCCTCGACGGCGGTATCCGGCGTCGACCATCACATGCTCCAGCAGCCCCACCCGCTCCGCCGGCCCGTCCTTGGCCCTCGCGGTCC
>JBFLXF010000118.1:0-6549 GCA_040757515.1 Actinomycetota bacterium | reverse complement strand
GGTCGGAGACGGGCGGGCGTATCTGCGAGATCCTATCCCGGCTCGCAGGTGTCGGAGAGACGCCCCTCCGCTGGCGTCTGCTGCACGATGCCCCCTGGTTCGACAACCACGTCTCGACTCTAGAGCTCCGGGGCCGCGAAGCCACCCTGCGGGTCGAGACCACCACCGCCGAAGATGAGGGAGAGGCGCGCCTCTCCCTCATCCTGGAACGGCGTCTTGCATGAGCATCAATAAGCTCAGCCATCAGCGAGAACCTTTAAGCTGAGAGTCGCACGCTGAGAGCCGCCGAGAAGGAGGACCGCATGGAGATCGTCACGCAGCGTGATGGAGAGACCCGGCACGGACCGCGGGATTGGTTCACCGGGGTGGTCTGGATCCACCAGGCCAGCGGGGAGGGTGGCGGCCTCTTCCGGGTACTCTTCGAGCCCGGCGCCCGTACCCACTGGCACACTCACCCGGAGGGCCAGTATCTCCACATCATCGCCGGCAGGGGGCGCGTCGGCACGGAAGACGGGACGGTCAGAGAGGTCACAACCGGCGACCTCGTCTACTTCGCTCCTGGCGAGAGGCACTGGCACGGCGCCGCTCCCGACGCCTTCATGGTCCATGTCGCCATAACCCCCGCTATAAAAACCGAAGGCGGCACGGAGTGGCTTGCCCCCGTCACCGAAGAGGAGTACGGGGAAGACGGATAGAGGGACCGGACGGTCCGCCGCCCGGAAGTGTCCTTCGGCGGCCGGGACCGCTTCCGTCGGCGATATGCGGGCTGCGCTGCGGGCCTGCGGCCTATTGCCTGTCGCGCGGTATCCTCCGGCGCTCGAACACGGCCCTGAAGCCGGCCACGAGCTCCCGGTCCGCCTGCGGCCGCGAGCGGCGCGGTTCCGCTCCAGGTTCAGTCAGAGGCGTGGCCGTCCTGAACCCTCTCCTCGGGCATCGGGAGGTTCTCCTTGCGGGCGAAGGTGAAGGTGGCCTGCGGGTCGCGGGCCGAGAGCTTGCCGCCCTCGATCATGGCGTAGCGCAGCAGGTAGCCCCCTACCAGCACGAGCGCCGAGGCGAGCAGGCCGCGCCCGCGTTCCCCGCGCCCCTCCTCGTCGCCCGCGAGCAGCGCGAGCGGAGCTAGGATTCCGCCGACCACCGTCCCGCCAAAGAAGAGCGGGGCCAGCCTCTTCGAGTATAGAGGCCTCCCCCACCGGCCCATCTTGATGAGCGAGGCCGCAAGCAGGACGCCCTCGATAACCATCGCCCCGCGCTCGGCGCGGCGCAGGGCCGCGAGCGTCTTCCGCTCGCCCCAGTCGCCAAGGTGCAGCACGAAGGAGATCGCCGAGAGCCCCGTCGAGAGCGCCGAGGCGAGGAACGTCGGCCCCATGAGGATGGCGTTGCGCGCCCACATCGGGGTGGAGGTCATCGCGATCAGTACACCCGTATACGCCCCGACAAAGAACCCGAACGGCAGTGCGAGCACGGCCAGCAGTCGACGGGGCAGAGCGCCCGCCGCCCGCGCCAGGAGGTTCTCCCGCCCGAGCAGGAGCCCGTCCCTCGCGGCCTGCGAGGCGGCGACAAAGCCGCTCAGCGCGCTGAAGAGCGTCAGGCCCCAGGTTCCAACGCTCATCGGCGAGCGCCACTTGAAGATGCGCAGCATGTTGTAGAAGCGCTCTGGACGCCCGAGGTCGGAGATCAGGAGCAGCGGACTCAGGAGCATGCAGACGAGCGTCGTATAGCGGCTCGCCCGGTAGAACGCCTGGTCCCTGTGCCCGAGCAGGCTCGCGATCGTGGAGACGACGTGGGCACCCGAGCCGATTCCGCCGAGCCAGAAGTAGACCGGGATCTCCCAAGTCCAGGTGTGCTCTTTTACCGGCGGGATGCCGTAGTAGCTCTCGTCGCGGCGCTGCGGGTCGGTCCTCGGGTGATGCGAGGTCTCTACGCGCCCGTTCCCCTGCTGCGCCTCCCGCGTGGTCTCTGCCATCTTCTCCCCTCCTAGCGCCCGAACGCGAAGGCCACGACCGCACCCAGCACCGCCGCGGCGGCTATGCTCGCGAGACTCGCCCTATTCAGCCGGTCCTGCGGCAGGAACGGGTGGCGCGGCAGGTTGTAGGTCTCCGGCTCGTCCATGAGGATAAACCTGGAGTGCAGCCCGCCGATGCCGCCGGTCCCGCCGACCTCCGGTGTGCCGTAGATATAGGCGTCCTTATAGCCTTTCTCATGCAGCTCCCGCACCCGCTCCTCGGCGATCCGCTCCAATTCCTCGACGTCGCCGAACCGGATGGAGTCCGTCGGGCACGCCTTGGCGCAGGCGGGCTCGAGGCCGTCCTTCTGGCGGTCGTAGCAGAGGGTACACTTGAACGCGCGCCCGTCGCCGGGGACGCGGGTGATGACGCCCCAGGGGCAGGCCGGGACGCAGTAGCCGCAGCCGTTGCAGACGTCCGGCTGGATAAAGACGTTGTCGAACTCGTTGCGGATGATCGCGCCGGTCGGACATGCCTGCTGGCAGGCCGCCTCGTGGCAGTGCTTGCAGACATCGCTCATGAACGACCAGCGTCCGAGCGCGTCGAGCTCTGCCCCGCCCGGGAGCTGCTCTCGCACGTCCTCAGCGAGCGCCACGAGGTCAACATCGCCGGTCAGGCGCCGCTTCTTCGGGTTCTCGATAAAGGCGACGTGGCGCCAGGTGGTGCCGGAGAGTTGCCGGGTGTTGTCGTAGGAATCGCCGGTCAGCTCGTAGCCGTCGGCCGGGAGCTGGTTCCACTGCTTGCAGGCCACCTCGCAGGCCTTACAGCCGATGCAGACGGTGGTGTCGGTCAGAAACCCGGTAGCCACTCAGCCCCTCCCTTCCAGGATCTTGCGCCGCAGCTCCTCCAGGGGTGCGTCCGGGTCGCCGGAGACGCGAAAGTACCTGGCCCCCAGGGCGACGCGCTGGGGACGGTAGAGCCTCTCGACCATCCCGGTCCCAGCGTTGAAGTAGACGCCGGGGTCGAGCGGCCTCGCGCTCCTGTGGGGCTTGAGAACCTTCCGTGCCCCAGGATGCTCGACCAGGTACGCTCCGAGCTCCATAAGCTCCTGTTGCATCGCCTCCCGTTGGGAGGGTTCGACGCGGTAGGTCGCGCTAGGCGTGTCCCCCGGGGCGACGCGCGTGCCCCTCGGGGTCCTCGCGGGGCCGCTCATACACGACCCCTCTGCAGGTTGGCGGTGAAGGCCTTCGCCTCGTGGATGGCGACGTTCGGCTCGAGGGAGACGGGGACCAGATCGTTGACCACGTGGCCCTTGACCAGCCCGTTGGGGCCCCAGTGATAGGGGAGGCCGATAGTGTGGATCTTGCGCCCGTCGAACCTCAGGACCGGGACGCGATCCGTGACGAGGGCCTTGCAGTGAATCTTGCCGCGCGTCGTCCCGATAGTGACCCACTCGGCGTTGCCGATGCCCTTCTCCTCGGCGAGTTCGGGGCTAATCTCCGCGAAGAGCTCGGGCTGCAGCTCGTTGAGCCAGGGGATCCAGCGGCTCATCGCCCCGCTGGTGTGGTGCTCGGTGAGGCGGTAGGTGGTCACCACGTAGGGGAAGCGCGGGTCCTCAGGCGGGTTGTACGGGTTGTCCGGCCTGAAGAAGAGTTTGGCCACGGGGTCCCGGCGCTGCCCGTAGAGCAGGTTAGGCACCGGCGACTCGACCGGCTCGTAGTGGACCGGGAGCGGCCCGTCCTTGAGGCCGACCGGCGCGAAGAGCCAGCCCCGACCGTCCCCCTGCATGATGAAGGGCGCGTCGCCGGCGATCGCATCCATCCCGCTGGCGCCGGGCTCAGGACGGTAGGAGGGCGGCTTGTCCGCCTGGAAGTCCGGCACGTCGTAGCCGGTCCATTTGCCCTCCCCCTCGTCCCACCAGACGTAACGCTTGCGCTCGGACCAGGGCCTTCCCTCCGGATCAGCGGAGGCGCGGTTGTAGATGATGCGCCGGTTCATCGGCCACGCCCAGCCCCACTCGGCGGCAACGTTGTGCTGCTCGGTCCAGGGCTTGCGCCTGCGCGCCTGATTCACGCCGTCGGCATAGACGCCGGAGTAGATCCAGCCGCCGCACGCCGTGGATCCGTCGTCCCTGAGCTCGGCGAAGCCGCTCACCGGCTCGCCGCTCTCTACCCGGTACCCGCTGATCTCCTTGAGGACGCTCTCGATGTCGGGCTCTTCGCGCTCACCCCCGGTGGGGTAGTCCCAGGTCATCGCCTTTATGAGCGTGTCGCGCGGGTCGGTGGAGTCCTTGTAGAGCTCCTTGATCCTGCGCCCGAGGTGGTAGACGAACCAGGCGTCCGAGCGCGCGTCGTCCGGCGGCTCGACGGCCTTGTCGTGCCACTGGAGCATGCGCTGGGTCTGCGTGAAGGAGCCGTCCTTCTCGGCTATGAGCGCCATCGGCATGAAGAAGACCTCGGTGCCATTCTCCTCGGGCTTGACCCCGTCAAGCTTCCAGATGTCGGCGCTCTCAACCTCGAAGGCGTCGAGCACGACGAGCCAGTCGAGGCTCCTGAGGCCGTCGCGGGCCATGCGGGCGTGGGGCCCGCCGACCGCGAGGTTCTGCCCGAAGAGGAAGGCCCCTTTCACCTCGCGGTCCTTCATCGCCATGAGAGTCGGGTAGTAAGAGTGGTCTCCCGAGAGACGCGGGAAGTGGGCGAAGACCTCGTCGCCCTTCTCGGGGTCGAAGGCCTCCCCGTACCACGCCTTCATTATGCTGGCCGCGTACTTGGGGAAGTTGCTCCACCAGCCGCTGTCGGCGGTCTCGGTCTCTACATAGTCCTTCCAGGTGCCGTGGTTCTTGTTCACGTCCGGCATCGGCAGGTAGCCGGGGAGGATGTTGTAGAGGGTGGCGATGTCGGTCGAACCCTGGATCGTCGCGTGGCCCCTCAGCGCCATGATCCCGCCTCCGGGCCGCCCGATGTTTCCCAAGAGGAGCTGCAGGATGGCGGCGGTGCGGATGATCTGGACTCCTTTGGAGTGCTGGGTCCAGCCGACCGCGTAGCAGAAGGCTGTGGTCTTATCGCGCCCGGAGTTCTCGCAGATTGTCTCGGCGACCTTGAGGAAGGTCTCTTTCGGGCAACCGGTGATCCGCTCGACCATCTCCGGGGTGTACCTGGCGAAGTGGCGCTTGAGGATCTGGAAGACGCAGCGGGGGTGCCGGAGGGTCTGGTCGTTGGGGCGCTCGCGGCCGTTGTAGAGCTTGTGGACCTCGCCTACGTGCCCCTCGCCGGCCTCGCCCATCAGCGCCCCCTGGCTCCCGCCGACGGAGGCGTGCCGCAGCGGGGTCCCCTCGTAGCGCCAGCTGCTGGCGTCGTATTCCTGCCTCTCCTCATCCCAGCCGGAGAAGAGGCCCGTGGCGTCGGCGTCCTCGAACTCTTCGGTTATGAGGGTGGCGGCGTTGGTGTAGTGGACGACGTAGTCCTTGAAGTACTTCTCGTTCTCTATGACGTAGTTTATGAGGCCGCCCAGAAAGACTATATCCGTGCCCGCCCTTATGGGAGCGTAGATGTCGCACATCGCCGAGGTGCGCGTGAAGCGCGGGTCCACGTGGATGAGCTTGGCGCCCTTCTCGCGCGCGATCATGGGGTGCCGGAAGCCCACCGGATGGGCCTCGGCCATGTTGGAGCCCTCGATGATTATGCAGTCGGAGTTCTGTAGATCCTGCAGGGCGGAGGTGGCGCCGCCCCTACCGTACGTGATGCCCAGACCGGGCACCGTGGAGGAGTGTCATATACGGGCCTGGTTCGTGATCCTGGTGAACCCCATGGAGTGAAAGAGCTTGGTTATGAGGTAGTTCTCCTCGTTGTCTATCGTCGCCCCGCCGATGGAGGCCACCGCCTGCGAACGGCTGAGCCTCCGACCCTGCTCGTCGGTCTCCTGCCAGTTCTCGTCCCGCGTCCTCTTGAGACGCTCGGCGATCATGTCCATCGCCTCGTCGAGCGAGAGCTCCTGCCACTCGCTGGAGTAGGGAGCCCGGTAGCGCACCTTCGTCCAGCGGTGCGGCGAGACGAGCATCCCGTAGATCGCCGAACCCTTCGGGCACAGCGTCCCGGCGTTGATGGGGGAATCCGGGTTGCCCTCGACGTCTATAATGCGTCCGTCACGGTGGTAGACGAGCGTCGAGCATCCGACCGCACAATACGGGCAGACGCTCACCGACTTCTTGACGCCCTCTTCGGAGATGCGCGAGCGGATGTTGCGGGTCTCGGGACTGATCGGATGCTTTACCGTCGTTCCGACGTGGTTCTTGATCTTGGCCCACAAACCTTCTTCCTCGGCCACCTTGAAGAACACGCCCACCCCTTTCCAACGGAGGCATACCTCAGCTTTGCCGTATTCTACCCTCGCAATACCACCGGTGAAACCGCCAATCCCATCCGGCAGGGCTCTCGCGCGACTCACGAAACCCAACATCTTGTGCCGGAGGCGTCTATCTGCTACGGTATACGGGTGTAAAGTTCAGCGGCATCCGGGAAAGGAGGCTGGCTGGCGAAACTCTGCAACGGGGACGACAGGATCATGCGTCCCAAAGAAGCCTGATAAGCGAGAACATTCTTAGAGGGGA
>JBFLXF010000117.1:0-6555 GCA_040757515.1 Actinomycetota bacterium | reverse complement strand
GCCCCGTCCCGCTCGAACAGGATGTTCTCGTAGGTCTTCTCCGCTCCGATCATGCTCGCCTCCCCGGCTCGCTTACAGCTCTCTCACTTCGACCGGCTTCACCCGGCCCCCGATCTCCACGCCGCCGTCCTCTAACGGCTCGGCGTGGATGATGGAGCCCGCCCCCTGACGAATCTCCAGCCGCCGCCCAAGCCGGGCCGCGAGCCTCACCGCATGCGCGCCCGTCGCCTCGTCCTCCTCCACGCCGAGGCGTGGCGCGAAGACCCGCGCCCTGACGCGTCCCGCCCCCTCTTCCTCCCAGGCCCACATCCCGATGAGGTCGTGCCCCTCTGGCGGCCCGTCAAGCGCATCCACCTCCGCCGCAGATCCAAGCTCCGCATGCTCGAAGGGCGGCGCCCACTCTGGCCTGCCGGTGACATAGACCACCTCCCCGTCCGTCCGCACGCGCACCTCGCCCGCCGGAGGGCGCAGCACCGGTGCCTTGAACCCCTCCCGCATCAAGAGCCACGCCGTCCCCACGAGGGGGTGCCCGGCGAACGGCAGTTCCGTGCCCGGTGTGAAGATGCGGACCTCGCCCCTACGCGCCTCGTCCACGAAGACCGTCTCGGAGAAGCCGAGCTCCCTCGCCACACCCTGTCGGGCCGCTTCAGGGATCTCGCCGCCGCGCAAGAAGACGCCCAGGGGGTTTCCCCCGGCCTCATCCTCCCCGACGAAGACCTTGAGAACGTGGAGCTTCGCCATCGGTGCTAGTGGACACGCTTCTCCTGCCCGACCCACTCCTTCTCGCGCAGAACGAACTTCTGCACCTTGCCGGTCGAGGTCTTGGGGAGCTCATCAAGGAACTCCACGGCGGCGGGAGCCTTGTAGCGGGCTATCTTCTCCTTGCAGAACCCGATAATCTCCTCCTCCGTCGCCTGCTGGCCCTTCTTGAGCGTCACGAACGCCTTCGGGCGCTCGCCCCATCTCTCGTCGGGGATGGCGACGACGGCGCATTCCATCACCGCCGGGTGCCGGACTATGGTCTGCTCCACCTCGATCGTCGAGATGTTCTCGCCGCCGGAGATGATGATGTCTTTGGCGCGATCCCGGATCTCTATGTACCCGTCGGGGTGCCAGACGGCCACGTCGCCGGAATGGTACCAGCCGCCCTCGAACGCCTCCTCGGTGGCCTCCTCGTTCTCGAAGTAGCCTTTGGCGACCATGTTGCCGTGCATCACGATCTCGCCCATCGTCTCGGCGTCTTTGGGCACGTCGTTCATCTTATCGTCCACGACGCGCACGAGGTCCGCCGTCACGTAGCCCTGGCCCTGGCGGGCCATCAGGCGCGCTCGTTCTTCGAGATCCAGGTCCTCCCACTCGGGGTGGACGCCGCTGGTGGTCATCGGGCCGTAGGTCTCAGTGAGGCCGTAGATGTGCATCGGGCGGATGTTCAGCTCAAGAAGCTGGCCGATGAGGGTGGGGGAGGGCGGGGCGCCGGCGATGGCGGCGGTTACCTGGGTATCTAGCGGGCGGGCGGCGTCCTCGTTGACGATCCCGATCTGGACCGTTGGCGCGGCGCAGTAGTGGGTGATCCCCTCGGCCTCAAAGAGCTCCCAGATCCTGGCCGGCTCCACCTTCCTCAGGCACACGTGCGTCCCCGCTACCGCCGTGACGGCCCAGGGGAAGGTCCATCCGTTGCAGTGAAACATCGGCAGCGTCCAGAGGTACTTGGTCTCGTAGCCCATCCCGACCTCGATAACGTTCCCCAAAGCCGAGAGGTAAGCCCCGCGGTGGGTGTACATCACGCCCTTCGGGCGGCCCGTGGTCCCTGAGGTGTAGTTTATGGAGATGGTCTCTTCTTCGTCCTCCAGCACGCTCTCCACCGGCTCGGTCGACCCTTCGGCGATGTAGTTCTCGTAGGGGTCGCCGCTATCGCCGGTGTCGTCCACCCGGACCTTCTCCACACCCGATACGTCCTCCAGCAGATGTCCGAGCTCGGCGTCGTGGAAGACCATCTTCGCGCCGGAATGCTCGATGATGTAGGAGACCTCGTCGGGTCCGAGGCGGGTGTTTATGGCGACGAGCACGAGTCCGGCGGCGGGGACGGCGAAGTGCGCCTCGAGCATTGGCGGTATGTTGGGGCAGAGAAAGGCGACCCGGTCGTCCTTCTGCAGCCCGGCGGCGCGCAGGCGCGAGGAGAGGCGGTTTACTCTCTCCTCCAGCTGCCGGTAAGTGTAGCGCCGCTCGCCGTAGACGACGGCTTCCCTTTCCGGGAACATGTAGGCGCTGCGCCTGAGGAAGTGGACCGGCGTAAGCTCGCTGCGGTAGACCTTCTCTGCCATCTCGATGGCTCCTTTCCGCGTCGTCCCCAAACATAAGTATAGAGTCCGTCGCGCCGGGATCGCCACCTCGGTGCCGCGCCCGTGCTTCGCTATACTCGAAAAGGCGGCGCGGACGCATCCGGGAGGAGCGCCTTTGAGCGAGAACATGAAGCGGAACGTCGGAGAGAGGTTCGGCGCGGTCGCCGAGAACTACGTCGCGAGCGCGACGCACGCTGCGGGCGAGGATCTCAAGCGCCTGGTAGAGCTGGCCGCACTCCGGGGCGACGAGCGGGTCCTCGACGTGGCGACCGGCGGCGGGCACACGGCGCTCGCCTTCGCGCCGCGCGTGCGGGAGGTCGTGGCGAGCGACCTTTCGCCGAAGATGCTTGAGGCGGCGGAGGCGCACGCCAGGCAGAGGGGTATAGAGAACGTACGTTTCGTGGAGGCCGACGCCGAGGACCTGCCCTTCGAGGATGAGAGCTTCGACCTGGTGACGTGCAGGATCGCCGCCCACCACTTCCCGGAGCCCCGGCGCTTCGTCGTGGAGGTCGCGCGCGTCCTGAGGCCGGGCGGCCTCTTTCTGCTCGACGACAACATGGCCCCCGAGGACGACGACCTCGACACTTTCATGAACCGCTTTGAGAAGTGGCGCGACCCCGGTCATGTCCGCGCCCGCAAGGCGAGCGAGTGGCGCGCCTGGATGGAGGAGGAGGGCCTGCGCGTCGAGCGCGTCGAGCACGACCGCAAGACCTACGGTTTCGACGAATGGACCGCCCGAATGCGGATGCCCGAACGTGAGAGGGCTGCGCTCGAAGAGTGGCTGCTCGCCGCGCCACCGCGCCTCAGAGAGTTTTTCGGAATCGTTGAAGAGGGAGGACGATTGATCTCTTTGCGGAGCGTGTTCGCTATCGTGGTCGCCCGGCGCTAGCTTGCAGACCCACGACCGCCACCGCCTGGAACGCCACGCGAGGCGCATAGAGGAGCTGAGGCTCTGGCGCAACGCCCTGGAGACGCCCGTGGAGCGCTGGCGCTTCTCCACCGGCGACGGACGCACGCACGAGATGGGCGTCGGCGACTTCTGGCCGGAGGTCGGCATCCCGGTCCGGCTCTCGACGAGGACGCGGGTGCCTGAGCAGTGGGCCGGGATGCCGGTGGAGCTGGAGCTCTGGCTCGGCGGCGAAGGGTTTGTGGAGATCTCCGACGGCGGGCGCCGCGTGGCCGGGGGCCTGAACCCGTTCCACCGCAGCTTCCGCGTGACGGAGAGCGCGCGGGGCGGGGAGGAGCTCGGGATAGAGGCCGAGGTGGTCTCGAAGGGGATGTTCGGCTCCGACGTCGCCGAGCCTCGCCTCGAGCATGCCCGCCTCGTCGTCCCGGATGGGGAGGTGCGGGCGCTCGAGCGGGATCTTTCGGCCGTCTTCGAGGTCTGCGCCGCCCTCGACGAGCACGAGGTCGTGCCGCGCCTGCTCGACGTGCTCGACGCTGCGGCGGCGGTCCTCTCTTCGGTCTGGCCCACGGCGACCGGCCAGACGCTCGCCCGGCATCTGGAGGGTTACGTCAACCCGATCGGCGATGGCATCCGCTCCCTGCCCGGGCACTACGCCGAGAAGGCGCTGGAGGTGAACAGGACCGGGATGCAGCCCTGGAGCCTGCCGCCCGCCCCCGAGCCGCTGCGCCCGCTCCCCGAGGAGGCGCGCGCCGCCGTCGGCAAGGCCCGGCGGGTCGTCGCGGGCATGCTCGACGAGCTCGAGGAGGAGTACCCGCCGGTCGGCAGGGTCGCGCTCACGGGTCACGCCCACCTGGACCTGGCCTGGCTCTGGCCGCTCGCCGAGACCCGCCGCAAGGCGCGGCGCACCTTCGCGAGCGTGCTCTCGCTCATGGACCGATACGAGGACTTCGTCTTCAACCAGTCCTCGGCCCAACTCTACGAGTGGGTCGAGGACGACGCGCCGGAGCTCTTCGCGCGGGTTAGGGAGCGGGTCGCCGAAGGGCGGTGGGAGCCGGTCGGGGGCTCGTGGGTCGAGCCGGACGGCCAGATGCCCTCGGGAGAGTCCTTCGTCCGCCAGCTCCTCTACGGCCAGCGCTACTTCGAGGAGAGGTTCGGGCGCCGCTCGACGGTCGCCTGGCTTCCGGACACCTTCGGGTACTCGCCCGGCATCCCGCAGCTCCTGCGCGGCGCGGGGATCACCGGCTTTTTTACCTACAAGCTCAACTGGAACGAGACGAACCGCTTCCCGCACGACCTCTTCCTGTGGGAGGGCATAGACGGCAGCCGCGTCGTCGCTCACACCTTCGAGAACCCCGGCATGGACTACAACGGAGACATCTCCCCGCTCGACCTCTATGGCACCTGGCGCAACTTCCGGGGCAAGCGCCGCCACCCCGAGACGCTGCTCTCCTTCGGCTGGGGGGACGGCGGGGGAGGCCCGAGCGAGAAGATGCTGGAGAACTACGCCCGCCTGAGGGACTTCCCGGCGATGCCGCGCCTGCGCATGGCCCGCGTGGAGGACTTCTTCGCCTCGTTGCCGGATGGGGATCTCCCCCGGTGGGTCGGTGAGCTCTACCTGGAGCTGCACCGGGGCACCCTCACGACCCAGGCGAAGGTCAAGAAGCTGAATCGCGAGGCCGAGCACCGGCTGCTGGAGGCGGAGGCGTTCGCGGCGATCGCCTCACTGCGCGGGGCGCCGTACCCGGGGGAGGAGCTGGAGCGGCTCTGGAAGCTCGTCCTCCTCAACCAGTTCCACGATATCCTCCCCGGCACCTCGATCTCCGAGGTCTACGAGGACGCCCACCGCCAGCTCGAGGAGGCCGTGGCCGGCGCGAGGAGGCTGCGCGACGGGGCGCTGCGGGGAAGCGGGGGGGACGCCGTGCTCGTCGCCGGCGCGAGCCTGCACCCGCGCCCTCTCACCGTGCTGCTGCCCGGGGATGCCTCAGGTGTTGCGGACGCGAGCGGTACGCTGCTCCCGGCGCAGCCCACGGAGGATGGGCTGCTCGTCCACGACCCGTCGCGCCGGGTGCCGGGACTGGGCGGCGTCCGCCTCCGCTACCGGGAGGGCGCCGGGGAGCCGGAGGGACCGCCGGCCGGCGTGCCGGCGGTCCGCGCGAGGGCCGCGGGGGGAGGCGCGACGGTAGAGAACGGCGTCCTGCGCGTCGAGGTCGCGCCCGATGGGACGCTCTCCCGCGTCTACGACGAGGAGGCCGGACGCGAGGTCCTCGACGGGCGCGGGAACCGGCTCGTCGCCTACGCGGACAAGCCCGCCAACTGGGACGCGTGGGACGTCCAGGAGGGCTACGAGGCCGAGGGGGAGGAGCTGCCCGCCGGGAGCGTCGAGGTCGTCGAGGAGGGGCCGCTGCGGGCCTCGGTACGCGTCGAGCGCCGCTGGCGCGGCTCGAGCGTCGCGCAGACCTACCGCCTGCTCTCCGGCTCGCGCAGGCTGGACGTCGAGACGGAGGTGGACTGGCACGAGCGGCAGGTGCTCCTGCGGGCGCTCTTCCCGCTCGCCGTGCGCTCGCACGAGGCGAGCTTCGAGACGATGTTCGGGGCGGTGAGGCGGCCCACGCACCGCAACACCTCCTGGGACGCGGTGCGCTTCGAGGTCTCCGCGCACCGCTGGGCGGACCTCTCGGAGCCCGGCTACGGGGTGGCCCTGCTAAACGACGGCAAGTACGGCCACAGCGCCCTGGACAACGTGCTCGGCATCAGCCTGCTGCGGAGTCCCCTCTACCCGGACCCGCTCGCCGACGAGGGGCGTCACCGCTTCACCTACGCGCTCTACCCGCACCCGGGCGGGCCCTCGGAGGCAGGCGTCGCCGAGGAGGCGTTCGCGCTGAACAGCCCGCTCGTGGCCGTAGGCGGTGCAGGGGAGGGGCCGGGGGTCGGCTTTCTGGAGGCTGAGGAGGTGACGCTCGCGCTCGGTGCGCTCAAGCGCGCGGAGGACGGGCGCGGCGTGATCCTGCGCCTCTACGAGCCCTACGGGGCGCGCGGGGAGGCGAGGCTGCGGTTCGCGGGCGGGGTCGAGGAGGCCCGGCGGTGCGACCTGCTCGAGGAGCCTGTGGAGGGAGACGTCTCGCTGGAGGGCGGAGTGGTGAGCCTCGGCGTGCGCCCGTTCGAGGTGATCTCGCTGCGGCTGGTCTTCGGCGACGGTAAGGTGGGGTAGATGGCGAAGGAAGGGGAAGGCGTGGAGCACAGGCGGCTGGGGCGGCTCGAGCGTGAGAACTCGGTGCTCATCTTCGGCGGAGCTGCACTCTCGGAGGTGAG
>JBFLXF010000116.1:0-6615 GCA_040757515.1 Actinomycetota bacterium | reverse complement strand
GACGCGCCCGTGGATGCCGGTCTGCGCGGCGACGAGACCCTGAGGCTCGGCCCGGAGTGTCGGGTGGAGATAATGCACCTCCCCGGCCACACGCCCGGGCACCTCGGCATCTGGGACCCCAGGAGCGAGGCGGCGATCATAATAGACGCCGTGCTGGAACGCGGGATCTACGACCGCGAAGCCAACCTCCTCATACCGCCCCGCTACTTCGACGCCGCCCTGTACGGTGGCACGATCCGGCGCCTCCTCTCCATGCGCCCCGAGCACCTCCTGACCGCCCACTACCCGCCGATGCAGGGCCGGGAAGCTCTCAACTTCCTCGACCGCTCCCTCCGGTTCGTGCGCGACGTGGACCGCGAGGTGCGCCAGGGCGTGAGCGAGGGCGTCACCGACCTCTGGGAGCTGACGAAGCGCGTGGACGCAAAGGTCGGCCCGTACCCGGAGTCCATGGTCGAGTTCGGGGCCTCGGTGCGGGCCCACATGGCGACCCTGTAGGGAGCATAGCCCGGGCGCTATTGATGTGCCGTCCTGGGCAGATTCGTCCGCTACGCGGGGGCGAGATCATCGCCAGAGACCACATCGGGCTCACGGAAGTCCCCGGCCTCGAACTCAACGAGAACGTAGCCCCGGAGCACCGCCACAAGAAGGGCGGCATCCCGCTCTTCGACAGACCATAGGCGCGTGGCGCACGTCCCAACCCGCCGTCTCACCTTCGGCCTATCCCCCCTCGCTGAACGCTATGCTCGCCCGCCACTCCACCGCACGAGAATGACTTCCGGAAAAACCGAGAAAACTTCTGTAAAAATCTGACGTAAGCTATTGACAAACTATCGTAAGTCCTGTTAGATTTACCAAAACTGACAGAGTGGGGAAGGTTGGCTAAGGAGAGGGCAGAAAAGGGAGGTACGTACCCGCGCTATCCGCTGGTGGAGAACCGGACGCAGGCGCGGATCATGGCTCTCGTGCACTCGGAGGCGCGTCCGTTATCCAGGGCTCAGATCACGGAGGCTCTGGAGGTGAGCCGGGCCAAGGTTTCGGGCGAGGTCTCGCGTCTCATGGAGTTGGGGCTTCTGGCGGAGGAGGGGCTGGCGGAGTCTGAGGGGGGCAGGCGCTCGGCGTTGTTGAGCATCCCGCGCTCGGCGGGTCTGCTGGCTGCGGTGGACCTTGGGGCGACCTCGATCGACGTAGCTCTCACCACCCTTGGCGGCGGCATCGTGGCGCGCCGGGGCGAGCCGGCGGACATAAGGGACGGCCCGAAGCAGATACTGAGGCGCGTCAAGGAGATGCTCGGCGAGCTCATCGAGGTGCAGGGGACAGGTCCTGAGGAGGTGCTCGGGATAGGGGTGGGGGTGCCCGGACCGGTGGAGCAGGCCGCCGGGGTGCTCAGGAGCCCGCCGATAATGCCCGGCTGGGATCGGTTCCCGATCCGCAACGCCTTCGCTGGCGAGTACGCCGCGCCCGTCTTCGTGGACAACGACGTGAACGTCATGGCGCTCGGGGAACACTGGGGCGGTGTGGGCAGAGGCGTGGACAACATGCTCTTCATCAAGGTGGGCACGGGGATAGGCGGTGGGATCATCGCCGACGGGCGCCTCTACCGCGGCACGCAGGGTTGCGCCGGCGACATCGGCCACATCTGCGTGGACCCGGACGGGCCCGTGTGCACCTGCGGAAACCTGGGGTGCCTGGAGGCGATGGCGGGCGCACCCGCGATCGTGCTGGAGGCCGAGCGGAAGGCCAGAGAGGGCAGCTCACCCGTCCTGGCCGGGATCCTGGAAGAGAGAGGCGAGCTCAGTGCCGTAGACGTCGGGCAGGCGGCGGGGTTCGGAGACTACGAGGCGCTCCAGGTCGTGAGGAGGTCGGGGCGCTTGATCGGGCAGGTGCTCGCCACGCTCGTCAGCGTCCTGAACCCGTCCCTCATCGTGATAGGGGGCGGCGTCTCGCAGATAGGGCACTCCTTCCTGGCCGAGGTCCGCAGCACCGTCTACCACCGGTCGCTGCCCCTGGCGACGCGCAACCTGCCCATAGTCTTGAGCGAGCTGGAGAACGACGCGGGCATCGTGGGAGCCAGCGTACTTGCGGCAGAGGGGGTGTTGACCGTACCCAGCTAGACCCGGCGGAGTCTGAGAATGAGATACCGATGCTAGAGAGGAGCCAACGATGAGGGTGAAGGACCACAACGGAGACAGCGTTACCCATGGCCGGGCCGTAGCCAACGGGGTTCGGCTGTGCCACACGACCGCTGGGTCGGGCGATCCCGTGTTCCTGCTGCACGGCGTACCGAAGACCTCGTGCCACCGGCGGCACGTGATCCCGTCTCACCACACGGTTGTCACTCTCGACCTTCGGGGGCTCGGGCATTCGCGGCACCCTACCTCCGGTTATGGCAGGTGCAATATGGCCGAAAGTCCGGAGGAGCAGGTTCAAGTGTGCCTTGACTTCTTCCATGAGGAGATCAACTCATGAACGAACACGAGAGTAGAGAGCGGCTGTTCTTCGACGAGCACCAGTGGAAGACGGTAGAGGCGGCGATGGCCAGGATCATCCCCACCGACGATCAGCCGGGTGCGAGAGAGGCCGGGACCATCGTGTTTCTCGACCGCTATCTCTCTGGCATCGACTTTGTCTACGCCAAGCCCGATGGCAGCGGCTTCGAGAAGCTCGAAGGCAAGCGCGCCGGGGCGTGGAAGCGGCGCATAGACATCCTGCGCGAGAAGTATGTGGAGGGTATCGAGGAGCTGGACAGCAGGAGCCGGGAGCGGTTCGGCTCGGATTTCGTGGGGCTCACGCACGAGCAGCAAGACCAGGTCTTGGCGGAGATGGAGCGACCCGCTCAGCAGGCTGACCTGGAGGACGCGCAGGCCACGGCGGCTTGGGCGCCGCCGGAACCGGCGATGCAGCAGACGAGCGCCGAGATCGAGCTGGACTTCTTCCCGCTTTTGGCCCTGCACACCCGCCAGGGCTTCTACGCCGATCCCATCTACGGGGGCAACAAGGACCGTGTTGGCTGGAAGCTGATCGGGTTCGAGGGGCCCGAATCCCTGGCAGAGACACACGCCGGGCGCTACACGACGCGGCCATATTTCGCCAAGCAACAGATCAACTGGGGAAAGGAGGCCGACCGTGGCGCGTAAGCGCAAGCCGGAGAAGGTGGACGTCTGCATCATCGGGGCGGGCGCCTCGGGCGCCACCGCCGCGAAGGTGCTCACCGAGAACGGCGTGAACGTGGTGGCGCTCGAACGCGGCCCGTGGCGCAAGAAGGAGAGCTTCGGGGGCGACGAGCTCGCCAACGTGAACCGCTACAACCTGTGGCCCGACCCGTTGCTCAACCCGCGCACCTACCGCGAATCGGAGGACGAGGAACCGCGCGAAGAGCTCTTCTGTCCGGTGCCCCAGATGGTCGGCGGGGGCACGGTCCACTGGCAGGGTTGGCTGCCGCGATTCACCGAGAGCGACTTCAAGCTCAGGACCATCGCTGGCGAGGTGCCGGGGACCACTCTCGTTGACTGGCCGATCTCTTACGAAGACCTGGAGCCGTACTACACGAAGGTCGAGTGGGCCTTCGGGGTGTCGGGACAGGCAGGCGCGAACAAGTATGAGTCGTTCCGCAGCAAGGGCTACCCGACCCCGCCAATGCCGACGACCAACTACGCCCGGAAGTTCCACGACGGCTGCAACGCGCTCGGCTACAACTCCTTCCCGACGCCTATGGCTGCGCTCTCCGAGCCGTACAACGGCCGGCCGGCTACCGCCTTGAGCGCTTTCGCACAGCAGCACGGCGATCCCACCGGCACCCGCTCCAGCGCGCTCTCGGTCTGGGTGCCGCAGGCGCTGGCTACGGGGCGGTACGACCTGCGGCCGGATTGCTACGTGCACGAGATCACGGTCGACGAGCGCGGCCGGGCGAAGAGCGCCGTGTATCAGGACGCCGACGGCGACTTTGTCGAGCAAGAGGCGGAGGTCTTCATGCTCGCCTGCGGTGCGGTAGAGTCGGCGCGGCTGCTTCTCCTTTCCCAGTGCGGGCGGTTCCCGAACGGTCTGGCCAACGGCAACGATCTGGTGGGGCGCAACGCGACCTTTCACGAGTACAGCGCGGCGGTCGGGGTGTTCGACGAGCCCATACACGCCTGGGCCGGTGGCGGCTACGTCGCCGCGAGCAGCTTCGAGTTCTACGAGCACGACGACTCGCGCGGCTTCGTGGGCGGCGCTCACATCGCCGCCGCGGGCGTGGGCATCCCGCTGCCGATCAACTGGAGCCTGCCGGACCGTCCGGCGTGGGGCCCCGAGGCCAAGCAGATGGACCGCGACTATTACGACCACAGCTTCGCCGTCGGCATGGTTCTCCACGACATGCCCCAGCACGACAACCGCGTGGAGCTCGACGACCGGGTGAAGGACGCGTGGGGATTGCCCGTCGCGCGCATCACGCTCAAGCCGCATCCCAACGACCTGGCTCAGGGACGCTGGGTGATCGACCGCAACGCCGAGATCCTGGAGGCTGCCGGGGCGAAGAAGACCTACCGCGTCTACCCCGAGCGTATTACCGGCAACTGCTCTCATCAGCACGGCACGACGCGCATGGGCGACGACCCCGAGACGTCGGTCCTGAACAGGTACTGCCAGGCGCACGAGGTGGACAACCTGTTCGTCGTTGACGGCGGGCCGTTCCCAACCGCGACCGGAGCCAACCCCACGCTCACCATCATGGCGAACGCCTGGCGCGTAGCCGAGCACGTCGTCAGGCAGCGCGGGGCCGGTACGGCGACGACCGTGAGCGGGAAGGAGGCATAGGCGGATGAAGCTTGCCTACCACACGATCACCTGGGGCGGGGTAGTCGGCCATCCCGCCGGGGTGACGAGCGTCAAGGATCTGTACTACCTGGCGAACGGCTCCACCGAAGAAGCTCTTCGCGACATCTCCGAGGCCGGCTACGAGGGCTTCGAACTGTTCGACGGCAACCTCGTGCAGTACGCCGGGCGCGAGAGCGAGCTCAACGACCTGATGGACGGGCTCGGTCTGCGGATGGTCGGCGTGTACTCGGGCGCGAACTTCATCTACCCGGAGATTCTCGAGGACGAGCTGAGCAGGATCGAGACCGCGGCGCGGCTCGCGGCCCGGCACGGGGCCGAACACCTCGTCGTCGGCGGCGGAGCGGTGCGCGCCTCCGGTATCCGGGAGGAGGACTACCGGCTACTGGGAGAGGGTCTCGAGAGGGTGGTCGCTATCGCAGATCGGGCAGGGTTGGTCGCGAGTTACCACCCGCACCTCGGCACCTGCGTGGAGACTCCCGAGCAACTCGCGAAAGTCTTCGAGTACACGGGGATCAACTTCTGCCCGGACACCGCCCACCTGGAGGCGGGCGGCGGGGACTCGGCCGAGCTGATAAGTACTTACGGGGACCGGATAGATTACGTCCACCTCAAGGACTATGAAAGCGGCGACTTCCTGCCTCTCGGACAGGGAGGGCTGGATTTTTCTCGAATCGTAGGCGCGCTCGACGGCATCGGATACGACGGTTGGATCACCGTCGAACTCGACGCCTACGAGGGATCTCCGAAGGAGGGGGCCCAGATCAGCAAGCGGTTCCTCGATGAGGCAACGACGTGAAGGAGGGCGCGGCAAACAGAATGAGAAGGTGAGGAGGGCAGTAAGAGCCAACTTCTGCGGGGCCTCGACGGAGCTTGCGAAAGAACTCGGCGAAGGCACCTACGCAACGGCGGTCTAGAGCGCAACATTACTCGGATGGAGGAGAAGAAGGTGGACAGAGGCAAGGTGTATATAGCCGCGGTGCTGGTCCTGGCTATGGGGATGGTGCTCTCGGCGTGCGGCGGCTCGGGTTCTGGGGGGAGCGAGGGGGGCGTCGAGCAGTTGCCGAAGGCGCAGGAAGCGCTGGCCGAACTGGAAGGGAAGGTCCTTAGCACCGGCCCCAACGGTGAAGAGCCCACGCCGGCCGAGGAGGTACGGCTTACCGACGAGGAGCTGCAGAAGATCAAGGGAATGGACGCGACGGCCGCCATCGTCATGCACTACGGCGGCGACGACTGGAGCCGGGCCCAGATCAACGGCCTCAGGACTCGGTTCAAGGAGATGGGCATCGAGGTCATCGCCACCACGGACGCGGACTTCGACCCCGGCAAGCAGGTCTCGGACATCGAGACCGTGCTTGCCCAAGATCCGGACATCATCGTGTCGATCCCGACCGACCCCGTCGCGACCGCCGACGCCTACAGGAAGGCGGCGGAGCAGGGCGTGGAGCTCGTCTTCATGGACAACGTCCCGAAGGGCTTTGAGCCGGGCAAGGACTACACCAGCGTCGTGTCGGCGGACAACTACGGCAACGGGGTGGCCTCGGCCCACCTGCTTGCCTCGGCCCTGGGCGGTGAGGGCAAGGTCGGCGCCATCTTCCACGCGGCGGACTTCTTCGTCACGCAGCAGCGGTATGAGGGCTTCCAGAAGACCATGAAGGAAGAGTACCCGGACATCGAGATCGTCGCGGATCAGGGAATCGCCGGCCCCGACTTCGCGAGCCAGGCGGAGGAGGCCGCATCCGCGATGCTCACCGCCAACGCGGATCTCAATGGCATCTGGGCCGTGTGGGACGTGCCGGCGGAGGG
>JBFLXF010000115.1:0-6641 GCA_040757515.1 Actinomycetota bacterium | reverse complement strand
TCCGCAGGTGAGGGGAGCTAAAGAGCCTTACCGCTCGAAGCTCATGGAGTTCCTCTCTGGCAACTCCGAGGCTCTCGAGAGGCTGGTGGTGGAGATGTACGCTCGTGGGCTCTCCACCAGGGACGTGACTGGATCTTTAGAGCCCAGATTATCTCTATGAGGGATCGGTGCCCATTTTTTCGGTTCTTCGCTGCTTTTGGTGCAGCGAACTACGCTCATGATCTACAAAATGGAGCATGAGACACACATCGAAGCTGCCCATGAGATTGTTGCCCAGAGTAGCCGGCCTCCGGCTCGTGGATACCGTCATCGACGCCGACACTGTCTCTTTCACCCTGGAGAGTACTTCTGTTGCGGTGGCCTGTTCCGTCTGCGGCCAGAAAACAACGCGGCTGCATAGCCACTACAGTCGCACCGTGGCCGACTTGCCCTGGGGTGGACGCTACGTGCGGCTACTCCTGAACGTGAGGAAGTTCCGCTGTCCACACAGAGAATGTCCACGCAAGATCTTCACCGAGCGCCTCCCCGATCTCCTCGAGCCCTATGCCCGTAAGACGACGCGTCTGCGCGAGGTAATGGAGCTGGTGGGCTTCGCTTTGGGCGGAAATGCCGGAGCGCGGTTGATCGGACGCCTTTGCATGAAGGTCTCTCCCACTACCCTGCTGCGCTACATCCGGGGGGCTGCGATCGCCAGCTATCCAGCCCCCCCGAGGTGATCGGCGTCGATGACTTCTCCGTGCGCCGCGGAAGGCGCTTTGGGACGATCATCGTGGATCTCGAGCGCCACCGTCCCATCGAGTTGCTCGCCGACCGCTCGGCATCCACCCTTACTGCCTGGCTCAAAGCTCATCCGAGTGCCCAGACTATCGGTCGCGATGGCTCCAAGGAATACGCGCGAGCCATCGTGGCAGGAGCACCGGAGGCGGTGGAGGTCCTCGATCGCGGGCACTTGCTCAAGAACCTGCGCGAAGCTCTAGAGCGAATGCTGGATCGTAACCAGAAAGTTCTCGGCCGGATCGCCCTGCCTTCCTCTAAGCGCGCGGAGAAGACGCCCGGGTCGCAGAGAGCTTCGGACTATACTCCTCCTCCACCACGCTCACCCCGCGAGCGAGCGCGGAGCAAGGCGGCTCGCAAACGGCGCCGTGTCCGCTACAAGAAGGTTCGCACGCTGCATTCCCGGGGCATGAGCCTGCGCGCCATCGCTAACAAGCTCGGCATAAGCCGCTACGCTGTCAAGCGCTACGCCAACGCCGACACCTTCCCCGAGCATCGTCCTCACCGACGACAGCCGAGCATGTTGGATCCCTATGAGCCATACCTCAAAGAGCGGTGGAAAGAAGGATGCCGCAACGGGATGCAACTTTGGCGGGAGTTGCGAGAGCGCGGCTATCCTGGCTCCCGAAAACGCGTGGCACAGTGGGTCCAACAAAGGCGCAAGGAGCCGGCGGCGTCGACACCGAACAAGTACCTCTCGCGCTCTGGTGAGTTCCTGGGCAGATCGGGAGCATCTCACGGTTCCTCGCCGCGCCAGCAGGTATGGTTGCTACTACGCGACCCGGAAGATCTCATCGACGATGAACAGGACGCTTTGAGGCAGATGCAAGAGGCCTGTGAAGAGGTAGTGGCCGCTTATCCTCTCGCCCAGCAGTTTGTTCGGATGATCCGTCTGCGGAAAGTGGCGGCCCTAGATCCGTAGCTCAAAGCGGTAGAAACGACCTCTATAGTGGACTTACAGAGCTTCGCCAGCGAGCTCAGGCGACAGCGAAAAGCCGTGCAAGCCGCGTTGACGCTGCCCTACAGCAACGGGCAGACAGAAGGCCAGATAAACAGGCTTAAACTGATCAAGAGATCCATGTATGGGCGGGCTAACTTCGATTTGCTGCGTCAGCGCGTCCTACATACTGCTTGATGCCAGCCTTCTCGGTCGAAGAGCTGCTTGAAGCCATTTTGTTGCACCAAAAGCAGCGGAGAGCCGAATCTAGGGTCGCACCTCACACGTCGACCCGGAATCAGGCTTAACTCACCCCATCGCGCGAGTTATGTTGCTTAACATACAACCCTCTCACCCTGGGCATCAGCGCCAAGAGGATAATCAGAGCTCCGTTGACCGCCGTGATGTACTGAATCGGCCACCTAAAACCGATCAACAGCCCCTGAGCTACTAACCAAGCGGCCAACAGCACGCCGAGGACGAGGGTGCCGGTCCAGGCCCAGTGATGGCCGCTCCAGCGGAATACCGCCTCAGCCCAAGACCAGTCCGGACAGGCCAGAAGGCCGTAGATCAGGAGAAGAGGTCCTCCACCCATCACGAAGAGCAAGAATAAGCCGGGCAGAATGTAATCAGGCACAGGCAGAAGCGGCAGTATTCCGTCCATCTGGAGCGAGCGCCCCGTAGGATCAATCAGCATGGCTATGCCGCCGTAAAGCCCTCCCAGGGCGAGGAAGAGCAGTAGGAAGATGAGCAACCAGAGCGTAAAGGAGCGTCGCACGTTCCGTCGCTCTCCTTTCAGTCGTGGATCCGCCGACCCCTACAAAGGGATGTGCGGATACCAGAGCTCACAATGAGGAGGATAACTCGAAGAACAAATGAACTCAAGATGGAGAGTTCGTACACGCGAGCCAGCTCCTCCCGGAGAACGGCTCCCCACCTAGAGCCATCATAGTCCACAACCCTCGCCGGAACAAACCGCGCGTCCGGAGCCGGCGCACAAGGAGCGCGGTGCATTCTCTCATGCGTTCTCGCCATGCAGACGGGGCCTTCCACCAAGGCGGCACCGGACGACTTAAGATATATTCCTCTTGGGAGAACCACCGGGCGAAGAGAGGATCCGCGACGCTTGAGTAAGATCCGGAGATCGGGTAGATGGGAGGCGTGGGGACCGGAACATCCCGAGAGGACGTGCGCCGCGACGAAGGATAGAAGCATGAGGACGTCAGCGGGTGAGACGCCGCTGGGAAGCGTCTCCGGTTTCGTCGTCCGCCACGCTCGCCGCCCGTTGAAGGCGGGGATATAGAGGCAGAGCAAAGCGATGAAACCCGGCTTATCCATGTGCACCGGGAGGGCGCACCGATGCTTGAGAGCGTAGACGTTGGCAGACAGTCCATCGGCACCTACGAGGCGACTGCCGGAGGCGAGCTGGTCGCTCGCCTGCAGGAACTGGCGAAGCCCTTGCGGGGGATGCGAGTGCTGCACCTCAACGCGACACCGTACGGAGGTGGAGTCGCGGAGATCCTGCGTTCCCAGGTCCCGCTGCTAAGAGACCTGGGGCTGGCGGCCGACTGGAAACTGGTCACCGGTGACAGAGACTTCTTCACCGTCACCAAGACCATGCACAACGCCCTGCAGGGATCTACGCGTTCGCTCACCGGACACGAAAAAGAAGTGTACCTGACCTACTCCACCCGCAACGCCCGGCTGCTGGAGGAAGAGAAGTATGATCTGATCGTCGCCCACGACCCCCAGCCGCTCGCGATACCCCACTTCCAGGGGCGTGGGGAGGCGCGCTGGATCTGGCGCTGCCACATAGACACCTCCGAGCCGCATCCCGGGCTCTGGGAGTTCCTGCGTCCGTTTCTCGGCCACTACGACGCGGCGGTCTTCACCATGGAGGATTTCGTTCCCCCGGATTTTCCCATAGAGCGGGTCGAGGTCGTCCCCCCGGCGATAGACCCGGAGAGCCCAAAGAACATCGAGCTCGACCGCGCCACCGCGGGCCGCATCCTGGGGTGGCTCGGGGTAGATACCGAGCGCCCGCTGGTAACCCAGGTCTCGCGCTTCGATCCCTGGAAAGATCAGCCCGGCGTTATAGAGGCGTACCGGATGGCAAAAGAGGAGGTCCCCGAGCTGCGGCTGGCACTCGTGGGCTCGATGGCCCTCGACGACCCTGAAGGGTGGGAGATCTACCGCGAGATCAAAGAGGCGGCACGGGAGGATCCGGATATAGACATCTTCACCAACCTGACCGGCGTCTCGAACGTGGAGGTGAACGCCTTCCAGCGTCTCTCGAACCTTTGCGTCCAGAAGTCCGTCAGGGAGGGCTTTGGCCTGGTAGTCTCCGAGACGCTCTGGAAGGGAACGCCAATGGTCGCCGGCCGGGCCGGCGGCATCCCCCTGCAGATGCAGGGTGGAGCAGGCGGCTTTCTGGTCGACTCCGTGGAGGAGTGCGCCGCCAAGATTCTGCGCCTCCTGCGCGACCCGGAGGAGGGCGCCGACCTGGGCGCCAGAGGCAGGGATCTGGTACGCAGGAAGTTTCTCCTGCCCCGGCTCATCGCGGAGGAGCTTGCGCTGTACGCTTCGGTGCTCGGGATGGGGACGCCATCCGCGGTCGAGGACGCCTGCTGAGGATCGCGGTTCTCACCAGCGGTGGCGACGCCCCAGGGATGAACGGCGCGATCCGGGCAGCCGCCCGAACGGCCTTCGCGCGCGGCTGGGAGGCGCTGGGCATCCCCGACGGCTACCGGGGGCTCCTCGAAGGCCGTCTCCGCCGTCTCACGGACCGGATGATGGGCGGCATCCTGCACCGGGGCGGCACCATCCTCGGCACGGCCCGAGCGCCGGAGTTCGCGGCGGCCGAGGGGCAGCGTACGGGCCTTGCGGTGCTGCGGCGCGCCGGAGTCGAGGGGTTGGTGGTCATCGGGGGTGAGGGGAGCCTCAAAGGAGCCCTCGCGCTCACGCGCCTCGGAATGCCGACGGTGGGCGTCCCGGCCACGATAGACAACGACGTGCCGCTGACGGACATGTCTATCGGGGTGGATACGGCGCTCAACACGGCCCTAGAGGCCATAGACCGCATCAAGGACACCGCAAGCTCCCACCGCCGGGCGCACGTAGTCGAGGTGATGGGCCGCAACTGCGGCTATCTGGCGCTCGCGTCGGCCCTGGCGGGCGGCGCCGAGGCGGTCCTGCTTCCGGAGTTCGAGCCGCGGCCGGAGGACCTGATCCGGTCTCTTGCCGATTCCTACGAACGCGGCAAGCCGCACTTCATAGTCGTGGCGGCCGAAGGAGCCAGGCTCTCGGCGCGCAGGTTTCACGAGTACGTAAACGCCACACAAGACACCTTCGAATCGCGCCTGACGATCCTCGGACACGTCCAGCGCGGCGGCTCTCCCACCGCTTACGACCGCATCCTCAGCAGCCGCCTCGGCGCGGCGGCGGTGGAGGCGCTGGCCGGGGGAGAGAGCGGCCTCATGGTCGGCGTATCGGGCCGTCGGGTGGATCACCTCCCACTCGAAGAGGTGGCCGCCACGAAGCGTACGCTCGACCAGGACACCTACGACCTCGCGCTCGCTCTGGCTGGTCTGCGCCTCCGGGGCGCATAGAAGAGCCCGCTCTATCCCGCTGCCCGACGGGCAGATCGGAACGGGGCCGTGAGGTAGTGCTCCGGATCACCGGTGGCTAATCGGAGAGCAGGCCTATCTTGCGCGCCTTCGCCAGCGCCTCGAGCTGCGAGTGCGCCCCGAGAGCCTGCAGGATCGAGCGCACGTGGTTGCGTACCGTGGCCTGCGAGAGGAAGAGCGCCGCGCAGATCTCCTTTACCGACTTCCCCTCTGCGAGCAGGCGCAGGACCTCCATCTGGCGGGGAGAGAGCTCCGGCGCGTCCCTGTGAGCGGGGGCGCGCTCTCTCCCGGCGGAGACCCGCAGTAGCCCGCGGGCCATCTCCAGGGTCTCGTACGTCCTCTGAACGTCGCGCATGAGGTGTACGAGGTAGGGTCCATCATCCGACTCGACGCTCAGCACGCTGACGTTGACCCACCGCCTCTGACCCCAACGGGTCGAGACGTGCAGGTCGCAGGCGGGAGGGGCCACTCCGGCCCGGGCGAGGCGCATAACCGAACGCTCATAGTCGCAGAGCGGGCCACCTCCCCCACGCTCTCCGGACAGAACCTCGTGGCATGGCCTGCCGACGACCTCCTCGGCCATCAGACCCGTCAACGACTCCGCGCGCGCATCCCAGTGGACGACCCGGTGCCCGGGATCGACCACGAAGACTGCATCTGCGGTGCGCGCCCCGATCAGAGCCTCGACCGCCGCAGGGAGCCGGATGCGCCGCAAGTCCCTCTTAGCGGTCTGTAGCGCGGTATCTGTAACCATGCCTTCTCCTCCTTGGCTCATGCCTCGATGATTCCGCGTTCGCGGCCCGGCGTCGTGAGCAAGGTAATGTGTCTTCACCTGGGCAGGGTGTACCCTGCCCAGGTGAGCATAATTGCCCATGCCGCGCCCATCGGGTGGTATCCTTCTGTGTGATCGAGCCCGGTGGGCGCGCAGGAGAAACCGTGAAAGCGATCTCCGGTGTCACCCGGTCGAGACCGTCCGTCTGGCGACCACCGGCCTTACAGGGAACCTCCGGAAGAGCAGGAGGCAGTCCGGCATGAGCGCGAACAGGCGGGCCGGAGGATACCCGCCGCAGATCGATGAGGAATACCGCGCCATCTCCGAGCTGGCGAAGGTCGGGGTGGCCTGCGCGGACGCCTTCACGGGGCGGTTTCTGCGCGCAAACCCCGAATTCTGCCGGATAACCGGCTACTCCCCCGAAGAGCTATACGGCATGACGCTCTCCCGGATCGCGCACCCTGAAGACCGCAGGATGCTTCTCGAAGGCACCTCCTTGGAGCCGCTGGGCAACGGGGACGGCGAGCGGGAG